>CAYMFP010000129.1:0-3529 GCA_964389385.1 uncultured Phycisphaeraceae bacterium
CGGCGCCGGGCTACTCGACGGTGACGCTCTTGGCGAGGTTCCGCGGCTTGTCGACGTCGTGCCCGCGGAGCACGGCCGCGTGGTAGGCGAGCAGCTGCAGCGGCACCACCGTCAGCAGCGGGCTCAGCGGGTCCTCGCAGTCGGGGACGTAGAGCACGTCCTCGGCGACGTGGCGGATCTCCTCGTCGCCCTCGGTCGCCACCGCGATCACGTGCCCGCCGCGGCTCTTCACCTCGGCGATGTTGCTCATCACCTTGTCGTACTGCGGGCCGCGGTTGGCGATGAAGACGCAGGGCATCCCCTCGTCGATCAGCGCGATCGGCCCGTGCTTCATCTCGGCCGCGGGCATGCCCTCGGCGTGGATGTAGCTGATCTCCTTGAGCTTGAGCGCGCCCTCGAGGGCCGTCGGGTAGTTGTACCCGCGTCCGAGGAAGAGCCAGTTCTCGCGCCCGATGTACTTCTCCGTCACCGCGCGGATCTTCTCGTCCTGCTCCAGGATGCGCTCGATCCGCTCCGGCACCGCCTCCAGCTCGTCCATCAGCCGCCGGCACGCCGCGTCGGACATGAACCGCCGCTTCGCCAGGAACAGGCTCATCAGCGTCAGCACGACCACCTGCCCGGTGAACGCCTTCGTGCTCGCGACGCCGATCTCCGGCCCCACGCGCAGGTACACGCCCGCGTCGGTCTCGCGCGCGATCGTCGACCCCACCGCGTTGATGACGCCGAGCGAGAGCGCCCCCCGCTCCTTCGCCAGGCGCAGCGCCGCGAGCGTGTCGGCCGTCTCGCCGGACTGGCTCACCGCGACCACGACCGTCCGGTCCTCCACGATCGGGTTGCGGTAGCGGAACTCGCTGGCGTACTCCACCTCGGCCGGGATCTTGGCGAGTTCCTCGAAGAGGTACTCGCCGATCATCGCCGCGTGCAGCGCCGTGCCCTGCGCGGTCAGGATGATCCGCTTGCTCTTGACGAGTTCCTTCGCGAACGACTGGAGCCCCCCGAGCACCACCGTGGACTCCGGCTTGTTCAGACGCCCGGAGATGCACGCCCGCAGCTTCGCCGGCTGCTCGAAGATCTCCTTCTGCATGTAGTGGGCGTACCCGCCCAGCTCGATCGCCTCCAGGTCCATCTCGAGCTGGCTGACCTTCGGCGTCACCTCGACGTTGTCGATCGTGCTCGTGCGGAACCCGTCCCGCGTGATCTTGATCACGTTGTAGTCGTCGAGGTCGATCACCTGCGTCGTGTGCGCCACGATCGCCGCCCCGTCCGACGCGACCACGTACTCCCCGTTGCCGATGCCCACGCGCAGCGGGCTCCCCTTGCGGGCGCAGACCATCGTGTCCGGGTCGCCCTCGCAGATCACCACGATCGCGTACGCCCCGATCACCTCCCGCAGCGCCGCCTGCACCGCGGCCTCCAGGTCCATCGGCACGCCCTGCCGCCCCTCGGGGTCGTACAGCTCCCCGATGAGCATCGCGAGCACCTCCGTGTCGGTGTCGCTCCGGAAGACGTGCCCCTTCTCCTCCAGGTACCGGCGCAGCGCCTGGTAATTCTCGATGATCCCGTTGTGGATCACCGCGATCCCGTTCCGGTCGTCCCGGTGCGGGTGCGCGTTCCGCTCCGTCACCGCCCCGTGCGTCGCCCACCGCGTGTGGGCCATCCCGATCGTGCCCTCGAACGCCTGCCCCTGCCGCTCCAGCTCCTCGAGCTTCTCCTCCAGGTTGTGCACCCGCCCGACCGCCCGGCAGATGTTCAGCTCCCCGTTGATCACCGCCAGACCGGCCGAGTCATACCCCCGGTACTCCAGCCGCTTCAGGCCCTCCAGCAGCAGACCCTTCGCCGGCTTGGTTCCGATGTAGGCGACGATCCCGCACATGACTCACCTCGATCCGGGGGATGATTGACCTCTCTCCGCCGGCGCTCCGTCGCCGGCCGGGTGGAGCGTACGAGCCGCCGACGATCCGCACCCGCGGCCGCCGCTCCTCTGTATCGGCCGACCCGACCTCCGTGAAGGAAGCCGCCAAACCGCCGACCGACGCCGCCCCCGAGACGAGGAGATAGAGGACTTGCGCCCCCCGGGTTCGCGCGCCCCACGCCCAATCCTTACCAAGCGAGCGACCGGGACGAGAAGCCAGCCGATCGCCTCAACGTCCGAGAACGCGCCTCCACGCGCCGCCTGCTTTCCGCGTCCATCGACTCGATCGCCGTCTCTGCCCGGCCCCGACCGAGCCACGGGCCGATCCGCGACGGAGATTTCTTGGCATCATCGACAGAACCGTGTTACCTTAACGCCGACCCGGAACGTTCCGGCTCGTTCCGAACACGTCCTGCGGCGGAGGCCCCCGACAGATGCGAGCGATCACCCTCACCCTCTGCGCCCTCGCCGGCGCCGCCTCCGCCCAAACGCCGTGGGAACTCGTCTGGTCCGACGAGTTCGACACCCTCGACACCTCCGTCTGGCAGCCGATGATCGGCACCGGCACGAACTACGGGCTCCCGCACGGGTGGGGCAACGAGGAACTCCAGCACTACACGAGCAACGCGCAGAACGTCTTCGCCCAGGACGGACACCTCCACATCGTCGCCCACCGCAACGGCTCGTCGTACACGTCCGCGCGGCTGCGCACCCAGGGCGCCCTCGAGGTGCTCTACGGGCGCATCGAGGCCCGCATCGACCTCCCGAAGGGGCAGGGCATCTGGCCCGCCTTCTGGATGCTCCCGACGGACTCGCCCTTCGGCGGGTGGGCGGCCTCGGGCGAGATCGACATCGTCGAGTCCATCAACCAGGCGGACAAGGTCCACGGCACGATCCACTTCGGCGGCAACTGGCCGCAGAACCAGTCCAACGGCGGCAGCGACAGCCAGCTCTCCGACTACAGCACGGACTTCCACGTGTACGCGATCGAGTGGGACCCGCTCGAGATCCGCTGGTACGTCGACGGACGCCGCTACCACCGCGTCCGGAACACGCAGTGGTGGTCGTCGAACGCCCAGGGGAACCCGTGGGCGCCGTTCAGCACCCCGTTCCACCTGCTGCTGAACGTGGCCGTGGGCGGCATCTGGCCCGGCTACCCGGACGCGAGCACCACCTTCCCGCAGACGATGCGGGTCGACTGGGTGCGGATCTACCAGCGGGCCCGCCTCCCGCACGGGGGCGAGCCGGCGCCGATCCCGGGACGGATCCAGGCCGAGGCGTTCGACCTCGGCGGGGGCGGCGTGGGCTACCTGGACGCGAGCGCGGGCAACACCGGCGGCGCCTTCCGCCCCGAGGAGGACGTCGACATCGAGGCGACCGCGGGCGGGGGGTTCAACGTCGGCTGGATCGAGCCCGGCGAGTGGCTGAACTACACGGTGGACGTCCGCCGCGGCGGCCAGGCCGAGCTGCGTCTCCGCGTCGCCAGCCAGGAGACCGGCGGGCGGCTCCGCGTGCGGCTCGACGGGGAGGACCTCGCCGGCGTCATCACCGTCCCGAACACCGGCGGGTGGCAGAACTGGCAGGTCATCACCCGGCAGATCGACCTCGGCGCGTCGG
>CAYMFP010000129.1:3539-8546 GCA_964389385.1 uncultured Phycisphaeraceae bacterium
GGTGGGGCCGGGGGTGGGGTCGGGGGTGGGGAGCGGACGCTGCGGGTGCAGGCCGAGCCGAACTCCGCGGGGTTCAACCTCGACTGGCTGGAGATCGAATCGCCCTGCCTCGCGGACCACGACGGCTCGGGCACAGTGGACGTGAACGACCTGCTCGCCTTCCTCGGGGCGTTCCGGACCCTCGCCCCCGCGGCCGACGCGGACGGAAACGGCCTGATCAACGTGAACGACCTGCTCGCGTTCTTGGGCGCCTTCCGGACCGGCTGCCCCTGAACGCGCTCCGGAGCCCGCCGCCAGCCAGGCCGATCCGAGCCCCGGACATCCATGACGAAAAGCGATCCCCCGCCCTGGCGGCGGCGCGGAACACGAGGTATTCTTAACAGCCCCGTAACGTTCCGAAATCCAGCGTAACAGGACCGGAACTTTCACGATCAACCTCGCTCTGAGGGATGTCCGCTCGCTCCCGCCGGCCTCTTCGCCGGACACGCGACGATCGGAGCACACGATGAAGACCGCGCACGACACCACCGCCACCGCCTCCCCGGCCCACGCCTGTCATCGTCGCCAGACGACCCGCCGGAACCGGGGTTTCACGCTCATCGAGCTGCTGGTCGTCATCGCGATCATCGCGCTGCTGATCGGCATCCTGCTCCCCGCCCTCGGCAAGGCCCGGATGGCCGCCCGCACGGCCGTGAGCCTCTCGAACCTCCGCCAGCTCGGCCTCGCCCTGAACATGTACGGGACCGACTTCGACGGGAAGCTCCCGCCGAACTTCGGCAACGAATGGATCGATCCCGACAACGGCAAACGCACCATCGTGTGGGCCGACGTGGCCCGCATCGGTCGCTACCTGCCGAGCACCGACCGATCGGACAACCCGCCCGAGAGCGAGAACCAGGAGACCGTCGGCGGCAACGTCATGGTCCACCCGAACCACAAGGACGGCGGGCGCAGCTACGCGATGAACTACTGGGCGGCCTCGGCGACCGGCAGCCGCGGGCAGCAGAACGGCGTCCCGACGTCCCCGCTCCCGCCCGGGTACGGGCCCGACGGGAAGGCCCGCAAGAACTGGTACTACGGCAAGGCCTGGAACCTGAACAACACCGGCAACCGCACCGCCTCCGAGATGATCCTCGTCTCCGAGGCCTGGAGCTGCTGGAACAACGACCCAGAACGTGGATCGTGGTTCGCCGACGGGGCGGTCGGCGCCCACATGTCCCCCGGGCACCGCTTCGGCGGGAACTTCATGGGCGCGGGTCTGCGCTTCGGGGGCAGCGCCCCGCAGAACATCCTCTGGGGCAGCGACTGGCTGAACCGGGTCAACCCGGATTTCGGCACGATCCCGAACCCCAGCACCACGCCCCGCTCCTACATCCCGTGGCACCGCAACGGGCAGCGCAACTCGGCCGACAACACGGCGCTCGAAGGCCGTGCGACGATGGCCGCCGCCGACGGCTCCGCCGCCGCCTGGGGGATCACCGATCTCCTCGACAAGTCGACGGGCCGGAGCACCTACGAGATGCTCTGGTCCCCGATCGACGAGCGCATCGAGGACGACCCCAACAACTGGTGACCCGCCGTCCGTTTGTGCCCGCGGCGCCGATGCCGGAGATCGCAGCATGTCTTCCCTGACCGACCCCACCCCCGCGAGCGAAGGCGTCGCCGTCCGGCCCTCCGTCCGCGAGCTCGCCCGCCGCCTCGACGTCTCCATCGCGACCGTCTCGCGAGCCCTGAACGGACACCCCGAGGTCGCCCCGCAGACCCGCGACCGCGTCCTCGAACTCGCCAGCAGCCTGAACTACGACCCCCAGAACGCCCGCCGCGAGCGCCGCTCCCCCGAGGCCCGCTCGATCGCCCTCGTCTACCCCTCCTCCCCCGTCATCTACGGGTTCGGCACCTTCGAGGCCGCCCTGCTCGGCGGCGTCATGCAGGGGCTCCGCGAGCAGCGTTACTCCGTCACCATCATCGACCTCGAGCACGAGCGCCTGCCCGGCGAGAGCTACCGCGCGTTCTTCGAACGCCGCGGCGTCCGCGGCGCGATCGTCCGCACCCCCACGAACCGCAGGGACTTCGCCGGCGAGATCGCCGCCGAGGGGCTGCCCGCCATCCTCGTCGCCGACCGCACCGACGACCCGAACCTCGGCTACATCTACACCGACTCCCGCGCCGACAGCGCCCGCGCGGTCGACCACCTCGTCCTCCACGGGCACCGCCGCATCGGCCTCATCCGCCACTTCGTGATGGACGCCGACCACACCGACCGCCTCGAGGGCTACCTCGAAGGGCTCGCCCGCAACGGCATCGACGCCGACGAGTCGCTCATCGTCGAGTCCCGCGGCGGCACGGCCGAGGGCGGCGCCGCCGCCCTCGACGACCTCCTCGCCCTCCCCGAGCCCCCCACCGCCGTCTACGTCACCAACCCCGTCCCCACCACCGGCGTCCTCCACCGCTGCCTCCAGCTCGGCATCCGCGTGCCGGAGGAGTTCAGCGTCGTCGGCTTCGACGACTCCGACATCCGCATGGGCGCCTTCCCGCCCTTCACCGCCGTCTGCCAGGACGCCCGCCAGATGGGCGTCGAGGCCGCGCGCTGGCTCTCCCGCCTCGCCGAGGGGCACCACCGCGGCCTCCCCCGCGAGCGGCGGAGCACCCACCTGTCGATCCACCAGTCCACGGGCCCGGCTCCGCGCCGCGCGTTGCGGCTCGCCCCGGACCGCACCACCATCGTCCGCGATTCCTGATCCCGCGCCGCCGGCGCGGGCACCCGTAGGAGGGAAACCAGATGCTGAAGAACTGCGCGCTCGCCGTCGCCGCCGGGCTGCTCGTCGCCCCGGCCGCCGCCCAGGACAACCTGCTCGACAACCCCAGCTTCGAGAACAGCGTCTTCGGCGTCGTCACGAACTGGGAGAACTTCACGACCAACGCCCTGTTCGTGAACACCGTCGAGGAACTCGCCCCCCTCGACGGCGACGTCATGGTCCAGGCCTACGGCGGCTTCTGGGGCGGCGCCTGCGCCTACCAGGCCTCCCTCGTGCAGCAGGGCGCCCCCGACGTCACCGACACCATCCCCGTCACCCCCGGCGTCACCTACGAGGCCTCCGTCTGGGCCTACGAGCGCTCCGCCGACCCGATGGACTCCACCCCCTCCGTCTGCAACCCCGCGGACCCGAAGGTCTTCTGGGTGCTCACCCTCGGCTTCTTCGACGCCGCCGGCAACGAGATCGGCGGCGCCACCCCCGCCCGCGGCAACCCCGGCGAGGCGCTCGACCGCTGGACCGAGTACTCCACCCAGGCGACCGCCCCGGCCGGCGCGGTCCGCGCCGTCTACTCCCTCGTCCTCCTCCAGCCCGACGCCGAACTCGGCGGCGGCACCGGCTCCATCTTCTGGGACAACGCCTCGCTCGCCGCGGTCGAGGACGAGCCCTCCTGCCCCGCCGACTTCGACGGCAACGGCGCCGCCAACGTCAACGACCTGCTCGGCTTCCTGGGCGCCTTCCGCGTCCAGGGCCCGGGCTCGGACTTCGACGGCAACGGCTCCGTCAACGTCAACGACCTCCTCGGCTTCCTGGGCGCCTTCCGCAACGGCTGCCCGCAGTAATCCGCCATCGCACCCCGCGCCGGCCCCCCGCCGGCGCGGCGGTTTCCCCCGCCCCGCCCCGCCCCACCCCACCCCGCCACACCCCGCCCTTCCGATCCCGCCCCATCGCCTTCCCTTCCCCTCGCACACGCCGCCCCGCGGAGACCCGATGAGATCTGCCCTGCTCCTCTGCGCCCTCGCCGCCTCCGCCGCCCTCGCCGATCCCATCCCCGTCCGCCTCGAGCGCACCGACGACGGCTGGCGCCTCCTCCGCGGCGGCGAGCCCTACGTCATCCGCGGCGCCGGCGGCTCCAACGACCTCGAACTCCTCGCCGAGTCCGGCGGCAACTCGATCCGCACCTGGGGCGTCGGCCCGGAGACGCGCGCCCTCCTCGACCGAGCCCACGAACTCGGGCTCACCGTCACCCTCGGCATCTGGCTCCAGCACGAGCGCCACGGCTTCGACTACGACGACCCGAAGCGCCTCGCCCAGCAGGCCGAGACCGTCCGCCGCGCCGTCCTCGAGCACCGCGACCACCCCGCCCTGCTCGCCTGGGGGCTCGGCAACGAGATGGAGAACGACACCGCCGGCGAGAAGCCCGCCCTCTGGGCCCACCTCCAGGAACTCGCCGCGATGGTCAAGGAACTCGACCCCCACCACCCGACGATGACCGTCATCGCCGAGATCGGCGCGGACAAGGCCGCCAAGATCCACCGCCTCTGCCCCGACATCGACATCGTCGGGATCAACGCCTACGGCGGCGCCCCCACCGTCGGGCGCCGCTACGCCGAGCAGGCCCGCCGCGCCGCCGGCGAGCCCGTCCGCCCCTACGTCGTCACCGAGTTCGGCACCACCGGGCAGTGGGAAGTCCGCAAGGAACCCTGGGGCGCCCCGGTCGAGCCGACCTCCACAGCCAAGGGCGCCCACTACCGCGCCGCGGCCGAGGCCGTCCTCCGGGACCCCCTCGCCCTCGGCTCCTACGTCTTCCTCTGGGGGCACAAGCAGGAAGCCACCGCCACCTGGCACGGCATGTTCCTGCCGACGGGCGAGAAGCTCGAGCCCGTCGACGTCATGACCGAGGTCTGGACCGGCGAGCCGCCGGAGAACCGCTCCCCGCGCATCGAGCGCCTCGAACTCGTCGGCGGCAACGTCCGCGCCCCCGGATCGACGCTCGAGGCACGCCTCTCCGCGAGCGACCCCGACGGCGACCCCCTCGAGGTCGAGTGGTTCCTCAAGCACGAGCAGACCGAGTACAAGTCCGGCGGCGACGACGAGGCCGTCCCCCCGCGGGTCGACGGGGCCGTGCGCTCCGGCTCGCCCTCCGGAGCCGAGGTCCGCCTCCCCCGCCGCGAGGGCGGCTACCGCCTCTTCGTCATCGTCCGCGACGGCCAGGGCGCCGCCGCCACCGGCAACCTCACCCTCTACGTCGGCG
>CAYMFP010000130.1:0-1417 GCA_964389385.1 uncultured Phycisphaeraceae bacterium
AGCCTTCCAGCGATCCAGCCCTCTCCCCCTCCTCTCTGCCATCCGCCCCTTTGCCCTCTGCCATCTATCCTCACCCGTGCAGTTCCTCCTCGAAACCATCCGCCTCGGGCTCGCCAACCTCCGCATGCAGCTCCTGCGGAGCATCCTCACCGCCCTCGGCATCATCTTCGGCGTCGCCGCCGTCATCACCATGGTCGGCATCGGCGAGGGCTCCACCGCCGAGGCCCTCGCCCGCATCGAACGCCTCGGCGCCACCAACATCATCCTCCGCTCCACCAAGCCCGCCGCCGAGGCCGCCGCCCAGTCCGGCGGCGGACGCGGCTCCTTCATCAGCCAGTACGGCCTCCAGTACGCCGACCTCTACGCCCTCCAGGACGCCTTCGGCGAACTCGCCCGCAACATCGTCCCCACCAAGGAGGTCGGCTCCCAGATCATCCGCGGCGACATCTTCCAGACCTCCCAGGCCTTCGGCGTCACCCCCCAGATGCGCGACGTCGCCCGCCTCACCGTCGCCCGCGGCCGCTACCTCAACGACAACGACCTCGACCGACAGTCCCTCGTCGCCGTCATCGGCCACGACGTCGCCGAGAAGATGTTCCGCCTCGAGGACCCCCTCGGCCAGACCATCCGCATCGACGACCGCGCCTTCACCGTCGTCGGCATCCTCGAGCCCGTCGGCCTCTCCGGCGGCGCCGGCGCCGCCCTCATCGGACGCGACCTCAACAAGGACGTCCACATCCCCTTCACCACCGCCCGCGCCCTCTTCGGAGACCTCATCATCCGCCGCGAGTCCGGCTCCATGCAGGGCGCCGAGGTCCCCATCGCCGAGATCTACTTCCAGTCCCGCTCGCGCGACACCGTCATCCAGGACGCCCAGCTCATCCGACGCCTCATCGACCAGCGCCGCCCCGGCCTCCCCGACGTCTCCATGATCGTCCCCTTCGAACTCCTCGAGAACGCCCGCAAGCAGGCCCTCACCGGGCAGATCGTCTCCGGCGCCATCGCCGCCATCAGCCTCCTCGTCGGCGGCATCGGCATCATGAACATCATGCTCGCCACCGTCACCGAACGCACCCGCGAGATCGGCATCCGCCGCGCCCTCGGCGCCACGCGCAAGCACATCATCAGCCAGTTCCTCGTCGAGACCGGCGTCCTCTCCGCCGCCGGCGGCCTCATCGGCGTCGCCCTCGGCCTCGGCCTCTCCGTCGGCCTCGACTACCTCGTCCCCAGGCTCCCCGACGCCCCCCTCATCGGACGCTTCGTCCCCCCCGACGCCGACCTCCCCGTCCAGATCTCCCTCTGGGCCGTCGTCATCGCCTTCCTCGTCGCCGCCGCCACCGGCCTCGTCTTCGGCATCTACCCCGCCCGCAAGGCCGCCCAGCAAGACCCCATCGTCGCCCTCCGCCACGACTGACCG
>CAYMFP010000130.1:1517-3968 GCA_964389385.1 uncultured Phycisphaeraceae bacterium
GAACTCCACGAACACATCTACGCCCGCTCCCGCGACCTCGGCGCCGACGTCCTCGTCGGCCCCGGCGACGACTGCGCCATCATCCAGACCCCCTCCGGCGACCAGCTCCTCCTCACCGTCGATCAGCTCGTCGAGTCCCGCCACTTCGCGCCCGACGCCGACATCGACCTCATCGCCCGCAAGGCCGTCGCCCGCTCCGTCTCCGACGTCGCCGCCATGGGCGGCCTCCCCTGGGTCTCCCTCGCCACCGCCCTCCTCCCCCACCGCTACCCGCACGCCGACGCCCTCTTCGACCGCATGCACCACTGGGCGCGCCGCTTCTCCTGCCCCCTCGTCGGCGGCGACATCGCCCGCCATTCCGACAAGCCGGACCAGCCCCTCACCCTCACCACCACCCTCCTCGCCCGCATGGACGCGGCCCCCCTCCGCGGCCGCTTCCCGGGCGGACCCGAGCCCCTCGCCGTCCGCCCGCGCCTCCGCTCCGCCGCACGCCCGGGCCAGGCCGTCTGGGTCACCGGCAAACTCGGCGGCTCCCTCGCCTCCGGCCGGCACCTCACCTTCGAGCCCCGCGTCGCCGCCGGCCTCGTCGCCGCCTGGGAAGCCAACCCCGTTGGCGCCATGATCGACATCTCCGACGGCCTCGGCCGCGACGCCGCGCGCATCGCCCGCGCCTCGGGCGTCATCCTCGAACTCGACGCCAGGCTCATCCCCACACACGACGGCTGCGACTGGAAAGACGCCCTCGCCGACGGCGAAGACCACGAACTCCTCTTCACCGGCGCCATCAAGCACGGCCGCGCCCTCCTCGAAGGCCTCCCCCTCACCCGCATCGGCCGCGTCCTCGCCTGCCCCGAAGACCAACGTCCCACCGCCCTCGTCCTCACCCCCGACGGCGCCCACCTCGACGCCCAAACCCTCGGCTGGGACCACTGACCCCACCCCACCCCCACCACGAACCCGGAGCGTCAGCGACGGGACCCGCCCGCTCTTCCCCACGCCCCCATCCCACCCCCGCCCGCTCTTCCCACGCCCCCCTACCTTCTCTCCCCCCCTCCCGATACCCTGGGCCCCAGGCCCGCCCCCCTCGCCTACCTCCTCACATGGCGGTGCTACGGCACGTGGCTCCCGGGGGACGACCGCGGCAGCGTGACGCACGACAACCGCCCCGGCGCTCCCTTCGCGGCGCCATCGCCCGCCTTGGCTGCGCACGCCCGCATCCTCATGCAACGCTCGTCCTTCCTGCTCGACGCCCCGCGCCGAGCCTTGGTCCGCGGCGTCATCGAGGATGTCTGCACTCACCGCGGCTGGTCGATCCTCGCCCTCAACGTCCGCACGACGCATGTCCACGCCGTCGTCAAGGCCGAGCCGCCGCCCGAGAAGGTGCTCGTGGATCTCAAGGCCTGGAGCACCCGCCGCCTCCGCGAAGCCGGTCTGTGCCCCCAGAACGGCAAGGTCTGGGCCGCGCACGGCAGCACACGCTGGATCGACACGCAAGCATCTCTCGACCGCGTCATCGAGTACACGCTGCACGAGCAAGGCCCGGTACTCGATCCCTCCGAGCAACCAGTGGGCGATCACGCTCCGGACGCCTGACGCCCCCTTCGCTCCCCCAAAATCTTCCGCGCACTTCCAGCCTTGTGCGCACAACCCCCCACACTCCGCCACATTCCCCGAACACCCCCCTTGCCGCCCCGAAACCGCGCGGTACGTTCCCTCAGACGCCCGACGCAACGGGCCGAACGGGAGGGGACATGCAGCCCACCATCGAAGCACCGACCACCGCCTCCGAAGAGGCGCACGACGCCGCCGCGCCGGTCCACGATCTCGACGCCCCCGACGATCCCGAGGCCGAGGCGCCGGAACCCGACGAGGACACCGACGCCACCCTCGAACTCATCCTCACCTCCGACGAGCACCCCCTCGCCCTCGCCCGCTCCCTCGGCGTCACCCTCACCCACATCCTGATCTTCCTCGACAGCCCGCCCGTCCGCCGCCGCCTCGCGGAGATCGAACGCCTCCACGCCCTCCGCCGCGCACACGCCCACCGCCTCGCCGAGATCGCCGCCACCGAAACCCTCACCCGCCTCTCCGCGCACAACCCCGCCACTCCGCTCGAGGCCCGCACCGCCCAGCTCCAGTAACGCGCCGCCTCCGCCCTCCTCCGCGCCCTCCGCCCGACTTCCTCCACGAGCCGGGGGCGCAAGCCCCCGGGGCTCACGGGCGCCGGCACGCCCCACCACCGCGCCCCGAACTCCGCCACCCCCGCCACCCCCGCCGCGCCCGACGAACCCGACGCCGACAACCACCCGCATCCGGCTCCAGCAACCCGGCCCTCCGGCGACCCCCCCCCCCCCCCCCCCCCCACCCCCCCCCAGCCCCCCGCCCACCACCCCCCCCCCCCCCCCCCCCCCCAACCCCCGCCCCCCCCCCCCCCCCCCCCCCCCCCCACGC
>CAYMFP010000130.1:3978-7149 GCA_964389385.1 uncultured Phycisphaeraceae bacterium
CGGCGACCGCCCCCCCTCCCCGCCGCCATCTGCCCCTCTGCCATCTGCAATCTATCCTCCCCCGTGCTCCTCCTCGAACACACGTCACGCTCCCCCGACGACACCGCCGCCTTCGCCCGCCGCCTCGCGCGCTGCCTGAAGCCCGGCGACGTCCTCCTCCTCCAGGGCGATCTCGGCGCCGGCAAGACGACCCTGACCCGCGCCCTCGCCGAAGGGCTCGGCATCGACCCCGCCAACGTCTCCAGCCCCACCTTCGTCATCGCCCAACGCCACGAGAACGAGGAAGGACCAGACCTCGTCCACGTCGACGCCTACCGCCTCGACGAGGACGCCGACCTCGACGCCCTCGGCTGGGACCGCCTCGCCGACGGCTCCGCCGTCCTCGTCATCGAGTGGCCCGAGCGCATCGCCGCCCTCCTGCCGTCGGACCCGCCCCCCGCCCGCCTCACCATCGAGCACCTCGGCGAGACCGAACGCCGCCTCACCCTCGAACTGCCCGAAACCTGGCAGGACCGCCTCGGCGTCCAGGACCTCCTCCGCGGGCCCGAGCAGCTCCCCGAACGCCACGACACCACCTGCCCCGTCACCGGCCAGCCCGTCCCCGCCGACAGCCCCACCTGGCCCTTCGCCAACGAGCAGGCCCGCATGGCCGACCTCTACCGCTGGTTCAGCGGCCAGTACTCCATCACCCGCCGCATCGAAGAACGAGACCTCGAAGAAGGCTGACCCCACCCCGGACCCCACCGCCCCACCGTCCAACGCCCACCGAGACGGGCTCCGCGAGCCCGGTCGCCCCGTCCCCGGGGCGATCTCACTCCTTTTGCATCAGCCGCTCATCGTCCTCCGCCACCGCCGCCACTGCGAGACCCACCAGCGCGCCCACCCCGCCCAGCGGCGCCGCCCACGGCGACAGGAACACGACCACGATCGCGCCCTGCGGGTCCGGGTTCGCGACGAACGCGTCGTAAAGCATGAACAGCATCCCCGCGGCCACCGCCCCGGCCGCGAGCGTGCACGCGCCGACCGCCTCCGGCACGCTGCGCCAACCCCCGGCCAGCCCGAGCAAAGCCAGCGGAGCGACGCAACCGGGCGCGATGAACAGGAAGCCGAACAGCAGCCCGCCGACCGACATCTCCGACATCATCCCGCCCGCCAGCGTCACGACGACCGCCGCCGACGCCCCCACGCCGAGCCCGACCAGCATCCCCTTTCCCCGCGTGAGCGGCGCCGGCGGAGCGACGACCCCGCTCCCGCACTCAGGGCAGACCGCCCCCGGCCCCAGCCCCCGCACGTCGTACCCGCACGCCCCGCACACACCCGCCCTCCGCAGCCGCCCCCCACGCCGCCACAGCCACCCGAATGCCGCCGCGCTCGCCGCCATCGACAACGCCCAGACAGCCACGGCCGCAGCAAACATCCCGCGAGTCTACCGCTCCCCGGGGACGCAGGATCCCACACGCGCCCGCGGCCAGCGCCAGCCCATACCCCGCGAAGGGCGCCCCAAACACCATCGCCGAGGCGGCGACGGTGCTCAACTCCACGTGCGGCGCCGGTCCGATCACGCGGATCAGCACCGCCGTCGCCGCCGCCGCCGGCAGCACGCCGCCCGCGATCAGGCCCCAGAGTTCGCGGGGCGTCCGCCACCCGCCGACCAGCACCGCCGCCAGCGGCCCGGCGAGCAGCCCGGGAAACACGCACGCCGCGCCCGCCGCCAGGGCCCCGATGCCGCCGTTCCAGATCCAGGCCCCGACCGCCCCGACGACGCACGACGCCACGCCGGCGCCCTCAACCGCCCACACCACGGCGCCGCGACGCCCCGGCCGCCGGGGCACGTCGGCACGCGTTCCACGGCCGGCAAAGGCCGTCGGCGCTCCGCACTCCGGACACACCCCGCCCTCCCGCAGCCCCCGGAGGTCGTACCCGCAGTCGCACACCCCCGCCGCGAGCCGTCGCAGGAACGCTTCCCCGCGCCACAGCCGGCGGAGGACGAGCCCGAACGCGAAGAGCCCTCCCGCCGCCAGCGCGAACAACAACACCATCCGCCCAGTCTACTCCGAACACGCCCCGCTCCATCTTCGAACCGCGCGCCGGAGTACCCTCAGCCATGACCGGGCTGATCGCCAGACGCCTCGCGCAGCTTCCCCTGATCCTGCTGGTGATCTACACGCTCACCCTCTGGCTCGCGTGGGCCGTCCCGGGGAACCCGCTCGAGAACCCGGAGGGGCGCCGACCGCCGCAGGCCGTGGTCGAGCAGATGGAGCGGCAGTACAACCTCGACTCGTTCCCGCGGTTCTACGTCTCGTACCTCGCCAGCGCGACGGGCATCGAGTACGCCGCCGACGCGCTCGCCGGGCGCCGCCCGCGGGGGCCGGTCTTCAACCTCGGCCCGAGCCTGCAGTACGAGGACTGGACGGTGAACGAGATCATCGCCTCGGCCCTGCCCGTCTCCGTCTCGCTCGGGGCGGCGGCGATCCTGATCGCGCTGTGCATCGGCGTCCCCGCCGGGATCGTCGGGGCCGTGCGCCCGAACTCCGCGGCCGACCTCGCCACGCTCGTCGTCGCCCTCATCGGCATCAGCCTGCCGAGCTTCGTGATCGGGACGGTGGTCCTGCTGGTCTTCGGCGTCTGGCTCTCGTGGTTCCCCGTCGCGACCTGGGACTCCCCGACGGCCGCGGTGCTGCCGGCGTTCACGCTGAGCCTGCCCTTCGCGGCCTACATCGCCCGGCTGACCCGCATGGGCATGATCGACGCGCTCGGGGCCGACTACATCCGCACCGCCCGCGCGAAGGGCGTCCGCGAGCGCACCGTGCTCCTGCGGCACGCCCTCAAGAACGCCTTCCTCCCGGTCCTGAGCTTCCTCGGCCCCGCGACGGCCCTCGCGATGACCGGCTCGTTCGTGATCGAGAAGGTCTTCAACGTCCCCGGCCTCGGCCAGCACTTCGTCAACGCCGTCCAGAACAAGGACCTGTTCCTGATCATCGGCGTCGTGCTGATCTTCGCGTCGATGCTCGTCCTGTTCAATCTCGCGGTCGACGTCCTCTACCGCTTCGTGGACCCGCGGATCGAGCAGTGATGGAGACGCGCGGGATCGCCCGGAGTTGATGCCCCATGAACGCCGCATTACCTTGGACGGATGGAGACGACCACGCACTCTTCGCCGACGCTCTCCGC
>CAYMFP010000130.1:7249-8420 GCA_964389385.1 uncultured Phycisphaeraceae bacterium
GCCGAAGGCGGCTCAGCGCAAGGAGGACAGAGCAGCGGCGAAGGCGGATCGGAGTTGGGCGATGTGGTCGGGGGTGTGCTGGCTCGAGACGCTCAGCCGGAAGTAGCGGGGGCAGGGGCCGTTGGGGTAGTCGATGAGGGGGATCTGCACGTCGCGGGCGAACAGCGCGTCGCGGACGTCGGGCATGAGGTCCATCGGGTGCGTCACGAAGGCGATCGTCGGCGTGACCAGCTCATTCACTTCGATGCCGGCCTCGCGGAGGACGGCCCGGACGGCCGCGGCGTTGGCGCGGAGGCGCCGGACGCGCTCGGGCTCGGCGCGGATGATGCGGAGGCTCTGCCGCACGGCGGCGACGAGCAGCGGCGAGGCCGGCGTCGTGCAGACGTAGGCCGAGGAGCCCCGGCGGGCGGCGTTCACCAGCGACGTGCGCCCGGCGACGAAGCCGCCGTGCCCGCCCGTGCCCTTGGCGAGCGAGGAGCAGACGGCGAGCCGCGGGTCGGCGCGCTCGGCGGGGGAGAGGAGTTCGAAGTGCGTGCCGCGCCCGTCGCTCCCTTCGCCGCCCATGACGCCGAGCCCGTGGCAGTCGTCGAGGACGAGCGTGCCGTTCTCCGGGAGGGCGGCGAGGAGTTCGCGGGCGGGCGAGAGCGCGCCGTCGGTGGCGAAGACGGTGTCGCTCATGACGGCGACGCGCTCGCCGACCGCCTCGAAGTCCCGCATGCGCTTGGCCGCGTCCTCGGCGTCGAGGTGGCGGTAGGTGGCGAGGCGCATGCCGGCGACGCGGAAGGCGTCGAAGATGCTGCGGTGGGCTCGCTCGTCGGCGAGGCCGACGGTGTGCCCCTCGGCCGCGAGAGCCTGGGCGGCGGCGAGGTTGGCGGTGTACCCGTCCGGGACGACGAGGGCGGCGGGGAGGTCGAGGAAGGCGGCGAGTTCGTGCTCGAGGGCCTCGTGCTCCCCCGTGTTCCCGGTGGTCTGGCGGGAGGCGGAGGTGCTGAGCCCGTAGCGGCGGAGGGCGTCGAGGGCGGCGGCGACGACGCGGGGGTCCTGGGCGAGGCCGAGGTAGTTGCACCCGCCGAAGGTGACGACCTGCCGCCCCTGGTACTCGACGACGGGCCCGGTGGGGGCGTCGATGGGGAGGCCGGCGGCGGGGAGGGGCGTTTCGGGGGGGAGGGCG
>CAYMFP010000131.1:0-8015 GCA_964389385.1 uncultured Phycisphaeraceae bacterium
AGGTTCCCGGACGCCGCGACGCCGCCCGTGTGCGCCACGCACCGCCGACCGGGCCGCGCCACCTAAGGCCGATTCCCCAATTCGCCGCACCTCCCGGAATCGCGCTGCGCTCATGCCCGCGAGGCCCCGATGAGCAGATCCGAGCCAGCGCCAAGGTTGGCCGATCGGCTCGCACACCACGCCGGCCCTTTCCGGGGGCGTGGCAACACGAGGACGGAGCCTCCGGTGTCCACCACGCCCGCACGCAACGACGGCAACGCCGCCACGCTCACCGCGGCGCAGCCGCCCAGAGCCGACGCCTCCCCCCCGACCGCCCGCACCGACGACTGCGTCCGCCACGCCCAGCTCGTGCTCCAGCACGTCGATCAGGCCGTCCAGGCGCTCTTCGAGTTCGGCGACGCGCAGCGGCAGACGGCGGAGCAAGAGGCGAACCAGACGCCCGACGGCTCCAACGAGTACACCAACCAGATGCAGGCCGCCCTGCGCGAACTCGAGGCCGCCGGCTCCCGCCTGAACTGGGCCATCGCCCGCTTCGCCCCGCTCGCCCGCGAAGAACCCGCCGCCTGAGGCCCGTTCCGCCGGGCAGCCGCGTGCTCCCCCGCGCCGCGATGAACCGCCGCGGGGAGCGCCCCCGCTCAGCCGACCTTCCCGCCCCGTCCGCCCGCACGCCGCAGCCGCACCACCTCCACCTCCGACTCCCCCGGATAGAAGTCCAGCATCACCGGGAGCGGCAGCAGCATCCACGGCCGCGACGGCCTCGTCCCGTTCCGCGTGAACACGATGTCCCCCGCCACGTGCACCGCGCTGTGGAACGCCTCCCCGTCCCGCACGAAGACCAGCACGTCCCCCAGCCGCGGCGCCCCCACCGCGGGCTCGTACTCCTCCCCCATCACCCGCGACACCACCCCGGCCTCCCCGAGCCCATCCTCCGGCTCCGCGTTGAAGAAGTTCAGCGCGCTCCAGTGGCAGTCCCGCGAGCCCGTCTCCAGCGGCGTGCTCTCCGACGCCACCGGGTACGCGTAGAGCCGCCGCTGCGCGAACTCCGGCAGCAGCAGCCGCACGTCCAGCGGGGCCCCGCTCGCCGCCGCCGCCCGGAGCAGCGGCCGCACCTGCTCCTCACGCCCCCCCTCGCCCCAATACCGCACCAGCCCTTCCACCTCCGAAGCGCTGCGCACGCGGAGCGAGAGCGCCACCGTCGCCTCCGAGGCCAGCGCCCCCGCCAGGCTCAGCCGCTCCGCCGGCTCCATCTCCGCCGGAGCCACGAGACGCAGGTCCGCGATCGCCTGGAACGCCCCGTTCCGGTACGCCAGCCGCTCCAGCGTCCCCCGAGCCCCCTCGGGCACCCCCACTTCGTCGAACCACTGCTCCGGCGTCTCCGCCCAGTACCGCAGCGCGTTCACCTGATCCGGGTTCGCGGCGTCCACCGCCAGCCGCCGGTAGATCGCCGACCGCGCCTCGAGCGGCAGCTGCGCCCGCAGCTCCGCCGACGGCCGCAGGACCACGGTCTCCCGCTCCTCGTCGACCGCCGCCCCCTCCAGCAGACGCGCCAGCATCCGCTCCGGCACGTCCAGCCCCGCCACGAACTCCGCGAACTCCTCCGGCGACATCCCCCGGAACGTCCACACCACCTCCCGCGGGCCGGCCAACAACGCCCGCACCGCCGCCTCCGGAGGGCGCAGCACGATCCGCGACCACTCGATCTCCCCCCACGGCCCCTCCTCGAGCCTCCCCCGGTCCGAGCCGCCCGACAGCCGATCCGCCGCGGCCTCCGCCGCAGACCGGTGCAGCGCCGCCCCCACCCCCAGCCCCGCCGCCCCCGCGGCCGCCCACGCCGCTGCCACCACGCCCACCATCCGCCGACGCTTCCCGCCTTTGCGCTGCCGCATGCTCCGGTTCCTGAACCACCCGCCGCATCACTATCGGCCGCCCCGCCCCCGCCGCCGCAAAGCACGCCGCCGCGCCCGGCTCGCATCACGCAGGCCGGCCGGAGCCCGAACCCACCCCCGCGCTTCCTACCCTGACGCATGGCACGCCCCGGCGACCCCCGCCGCCACCAGGATTCACGCATCTCCCCCCGCGCGATCGGCGTCTCCATCGCCGCCGTGCTCGGGCTCGTCGCCCTCGGCATCCTCGGCTACGCCGTCTCGGCCGCCCTGCGCGCCCCCGAGGAAGTCGTCAGCGAGATCACCGCCCCCAACATCCCCGTCCTCGGCGAGAACCTCAGCGGCGAGGACGTCCGCATCCAGTTCACCGACCGCGACGACCCCACCCGCCTCGCCGGCGAGATCACCCTCGCCAGCCTTCCCGCGGCCCCCGCCGGCGAGTACCGCATCGCCGAGCAGCCCCGCATCTGGCAGTTCCTCCGCGACGGGCGCACGCTCCACATCTCCGCCGACCGGGGACGCTTCGTCATGCCCTCGGCCACGGAGCCCCCCGACTCCGGCACGCTCGAAGGCAACGTCATCATCCGCCTCTACGAGCCCCTCCCCGGCGGACGCCGCCCCGTCGTCGGCGAAACCCCGCCCGCCCTCACCGCCACCACCGACGCTCCTCTCTCCTTCGACCAGCGACTCTCCCGCATCGACACCCCGGGGCGTCTCTCCGTCCGCTCCGACGCCGTCGAGTTCGACGGCAGCGGCGTGACGGCCGTGCTCAACCGCCTCCGCAACCGCATCGAGTCTCTCCACGTCGCTCGCGGCGATCGCATCCTCTACAACCCCGCCGCCCGCGCCGACGAGCCGGAACCGGCCGCGCAGCCCGCTCCGGGCGCCCCCGCCCGCCCGACATCGACGGCCGCGGGGCAGCCCGCCCCGTCGGCCACCCCGGCTCCGCCGCCCAGCGCCCCCGCCGCGGCCCCCGATCCCGTTGCGACCACCCTCTACGCCCTCACCCTGACGGACGAGTTGGAGATCACCCAGGCGGGCCGGACGCTCACGGCCGACCGGCTGGACGCGCATCTCCGCCTCGTGAACAACCGCCTCCCCGACCGCAATCCCCCCACCCCCCCCTCCGCTCCCACGGCTTCCAACCCCGACGGCGCGTCCGCGTCGAGATCCCTCGCAGGACCGGCCGCCACGACACCGCCCAAGCCCGTCGCCGCTCAGGAGCCGCTCCCGCCCACGCTCGCGGCCGAAGACCCCACCGATCCGGCCGACACCGACGCCCCCATCCTCATCACCTGGTCCGGCCCGCTGACGCTCGATCCCCTCCCGGACACGGCCCTGGCCGAGCCGCCCCCCGAGCTCCGCGAGGACGACATCTACCTCCGCTTCACCGCCCCCGTGTCGGAGGTCGTCCGCTTCGCAGACGCCGCGAGCGACGCCTCGGGCAAGGCCCCCGTGCTCGAGATCGCCGCGACCCGAGAGGACGTTTTCCTCTCCGGGCCCGAGGGCTCGGTCGCCCTGCGCTCGAACGACGCCGGCAGCCTGCACGCGGCGCGCGTCGAGATCGACATGGACGCCGGGATCGTCACGGTCCCCTCCGCCGGGGTCATCGCCGCGGCCGAGGCGGACGACGGGGACGCCGCCGGAGCCGGGGACGCGCCGGGCGTCGCCTGGAGCGAGTCGGCGCGGTTCGTCTTCGAGACCGAGGACGGCCGCATCACCGACCGGATCACCTCGGCCGAGTTCACCGGCGAGGTCGTCGCCGCCTCGGCCGACGGCTCGCTCCGCGGCTCGACCCTGACCACGGCGTTCGCGGCGGGCGCCGACGGCTCGCGGTACCCGGCCCGGGTCGACGCGACCGACGCCGAGGCCGCCGACGCCGCGGGCGGCACGCTCGCCTCGGACGGTCTGACGCTCGAACTGGTCGAGGATCCGAGCACGGACGAAGGCTTCACCCCGCGCCGGCTGACGGCAACGGGGGCGGTCCGGGCCGCGACCGAGGGCCGCTGGCTGGAGGCCGAGGAACTCTCGGCCGATCTCGCGCCGGACGCCGACGGCAACACGAGCGTCGAGCGGCTGCTCGCCGCGGGCGAGGTGCGGTTCGAGGACGGAGAGGGCGCCCGCGGGCTGGCCGAGCGGCTCGAAGCCCGCCCGGGCGAGGAGACGGCGACGCTGTTCGGCTCGCGGACGCGGGTCGCGGAGGTGGAGCGCGACGGCGCCCGGGTGACCGGGCCGCGGATCGACCTCGACGGGCGGTCGCGATCCGGCGAGGTGCTCGGCGCCGGGACGTTCTCGGCGCGACGCGAGCCCGCGCCGGGCGAGACGCCGGACGCCGAGCCGGCGCTGGCGATCACCGCCCGCTGGAACGAGCGGATGGTCTTCGACGACGCCGCGGGCGACCTGCGGCTGTACGGGGGCGTGGAGGCGCTGCACACGCCCGACGGGCTGACGCGGGACCGCGTGACCGGGGACCGCCTGCTGGTGCGGCTGGCGCCGGCGTCGGAGGGCGAGGCGTCCGACGGCGAACGCCAGGTGCTCGAGGCCCGCGTGCTCGCGGGCGACGCGCCCGACGCGGTCGCCGAGGTCGAGGCGCGGCGGTACGACCCGCTCGACCCCGAGCGGCTCGAGCAATTGCTGTTCCTGCGGTCGCGGGACATCAAGGCGGACAACGTCGTCGGCACGCTGGTGGCGCCGGGGCCGGGGCGGCTGCTCGTGCTCGACAGGCGGGCCGCGGAGGCGGACGAGGGACCGGAGCGGGCGGGGGTGCTGGGAGGCGACGCCCGGGGGCAGGCCCTGTTCACGTGGCAGGGGGGGATGGCGCTGGACCGGGAGGCGAGCGAGGCGGTCCTGACGCAGGACGTGCGCGTAACGCACCAGCGCGCGTCGGACGGGCTGGCGACGGTGCTGCGGGCCGACCGCGTGATCGCCGTGGTGAGCGGGCTCGAGGGCGAAGGGGGAGAAGCGGGGCGGGGCGAGCTGGAGCGGGCGGAGGCCCTGGGGTCGGTGTACGTGCGTTCGGGGGACAAGGAGCTGGTCGCGGACCGGGCGTTGTACGACGCGAGCGGCGGGGTCGTGCTGGCCGAGGCGGTCGGGGACGGGCTGGTGACGCTGCTGGACCCGGCGCGAGCGTCGCCGGTCCAGGCGCGGCGGCTGCGCTGGGACCTGGTGACGGACCGGATCACGGTCGACGAGCCCGCGCCGGTGGTCGGGCCTCGCTGAGGCGGGCTCGGCGCGGCGCCGGCGTTCTGGTATGATTCGGCCCGACGCGCGTTCGACGCGTCGGACGCTTCGTTTGCTCCAGTCCGCTTCGGAGACCTCGACATGCAGATCGTGCTCATCCGCCACGGGGACGCCGCGAAACACTCGCCCACGGGAGAAGACCGGGGTCGCATGCTGAGCATGCGCGGGCGGGAGGAATCGCGGCTGGTGGGCGAGGAACTGGCGAAGCGCGGCATCCGGCCGGACCGGCTGCTGACGAGCCCCCTTGAGCGGTGTCTCCGGACGGCGGAGCTGGCCGGGGAGGCCCTGGCGGTGCTGCCGATCCCGGACGAGCGGCTGGCCGCGGAAAAACCCTTGGGCCCGGTGGTGGAACTGATCAAGGAGTTTGGTGCGGACGAGGAGCACCGGTGCCTGGCGCTGTGCGGGCACAACCCGCGGATCAGCGAGCTGGCGGCGCTGCTGGAGCACGGGCCGGGGCGGCCGCGGGACATGGTGGCGCTGGCGACGGGCGAGGCGCTGGTGCTGGAGATCGACCGGAACGAGCCGGTCGGGACGGGACGCGTGGTGGAGCGGGTGGAGGCGGGTTTGCTCGACCGGGCATGACCGGCGCGGGCGCCGATCCCGGAGCGCAGGAGCGCGGACTCACCAGGCGGCGACGGCGCTGGTGAACTCGGCCTCGGTGGCGAGGGCGCGGTTGTTGCGGTTGGCGCCCGGGGGGTGGAGGATGGTCTTGAGGCAGCCGTCTTGCTTGTCGCGGAAGGCCTTGTAGGCCTCGGGGGCGTCCTCGAGCGCGAAGTGGTGCGTGTAGACGAAGCCGGGGTCGACCTTCCCCTCCCGGGTGAGCCTGAGGAGTTCGGGGGCGTAGCGCTGGCCGTGCATCTGCCCCATGCGGAAGGTGAGGGCCTTGTTCATCGCGACGCCCATGGGGAACTTGTCGATGACGCCGGCGTAGACGCCCATGATGGAGCAGACGCCGCCCTTGCGGCAGGCGCGGATCATCTCGCGGAGGACGTTGGCGCGCCCGGTCTCGAACCCGAGGCGGACCTTGGCGTTGTCGTACGCGGCGGCCGGCCCGAGGCCGTGGGCCTCCATGCCGACGGCGTCGATGCAGCGGTCCGGCCCGCGGCCGGCCGTGATCTCCTTGAGTTCTTCGAGGACGTCGGCCTCGGCGTAGTTCAGCGGGATGGCGCCGCTGACCTTGCGGGCGCGTTCGAGGCGTTCGGGGAAGCGGTCGATCGCGACGACCTTCTCGGCGCCGAGGAGCGCGGCGGACTTGATGGCGAACTGTCCGACGGGGCCGGCGCCCCAGACGGCGACGACGTCGCCCGGCTCGATGCCGGCGATGTCGGCGCCCATGTAGCCGGTGGGGAACGCGTCGGTGATGGCCAGGGCCTGCTCGTCGGTGACGCCGTCGGGAACCTTGACGCAGTTGACGTCGGCGAAGGGGACGCGGATCGCTTCGGCCTGGCCTCCGGCGTAGCCGCCGAAGAGGTGGGAGTAGCCGAAGATGCCGGCCGTGGCGTAGCCGAAGAGCTTCTCCTGCATGGCGGCGTGCGGGTTGGAGTTGTCGCAGAGCGAGAACTCGGTGCGCTTGCAGTGGAAGCAGCAGCCGCAGCCGATGATGGAGATGACGAGGACGCGGTCGCCCTTGCGGACGTGGCGGACGTCCGGCCCGACCTCGACGACCTCTCCGACGACCTCGTGCCCGATGACGTCGCCGGGGCGCATCGAGGGGATGAAGCCGTCGTAGATGTGGAGGTCGGAGCCGCAGATCGTGGTCACGGCGACCTTCACGATCGCGTCCTTGGGCCTGACGATGCGCGGATCGGGGACGTCCTCGGTGCGGACGTCGTGAGTTCCGTGCCAGACGACGGCTTTCATAGGGGAGGTCCGGAGGGGGTGGAGGATGGGGTCGCCGGATGAACCGGGCGTCTCTGGATCGATCGGGCGCAGGGCTCAGTAGGCGGCGGGGATGCGGGACGATTCACGGGTGGTGGGCTGGGGGTCGTTGGTGGCGACCTCGCCGGTTTCCAGGTGGGACTTCAGGCGGCGGAGGTCGCCGGCGATCTGCTGCTTCGGGTTCTCGCCGAAAAGACGGGCGAGGAGCGCGCCGAGCCGCATCGCGGGGGGCGCGTAGTCGATCTCGACGTGGACCTCGGTGCCTCGGTTGCCGGGGGCGGGGCGGAACTCGACGCGGCCGGCGTTCGGGACGTCCGCGTCGGCGGTGGTGGCCCAAGCGACGCACTCGTTGGGTACGTCCTCGGTGATCTCGGCCTCCCAGGCGACGTCGCGGTTGGCGGGGCCCTTGGCGACCCACCAGGAGCGGCGTTCGTCGATCTCCTCGACGGACTGGAGGTGGTGCATGAAGAGGGGGAGGTTCTCGAGCCGGCGCCAGAAGGCGTAGACGTCGCCGATCGGTCGGTCGATGGTGACGGACTGGCGGACGTGGATGCCGCGGCGGTGGAGTTCGTCTTCCGACTTCGGGCGGCCGTGGCGGGTGTCGAGGCCGACGGAGGCGTAGGCGTCGCAGTGGCCGGAGAGGGCGCGGTAGAGAAGGACGCCGCCGCCGACGGCCGCGGCGAGCCCGAGGGCGTCGGCGCGGCGCAGGCCCCAGACGGCCGCGGCGATGCCGGCGGCGCCGGTCAGGATGCGTTCGGGGTTGCTGACGTTGGTCTCGCCGGCGTGAGGGATGTACCGCTCCGGATCGAAAGAGAGGGCGTGCGCCACGGGGACACCTCAGAGGGGTGGAGGGATTGCGGAAGGGGGTCGTTCAGGCGCGGGGTTCGGTGCGGAGGGATGGGGTGGTTTCGGCGAGGGGCGGAGAGTCCCGGAGGGAGGGGGTTGGGGGGAGGGAGTCGTGGGTCTTGGAGTCTTGGGTCTGGGAGTCTTGAGGCGTGGGGTCGTGAGGGAGTG
>CAYMFP010000131.1:8025-8393 GCA_964389385.1 uncultured Phycisphaeraceae bacterium
GGGTGGGGGGCTGTCCGGGGGGGGGTTGGGGGGGGGGGGTTGGGGTTTTTTGGGGGTGGGGGCGTGCGTCCGCGGTGGGGGGGGGTGGGGGGGGGGGAGTCTTGAGGCTTGGGTCTTGGAGTCTTGGGTCTTGGAGTCTTGAGGGGGTGAGCCTTGAGGGGGGAGGGAGGGGGAGGCGCAGGGAGCAGGCGAGAGTTGGGGGTGGGGGCTGCGCGCGGGGGCAGCGTTCTCGGCGGCCGGGGACCGGGGCCACCTGGCGCGGGCGTTGGACTCGGCGCGGATGCGTTCGGCGAGGGCGGTCATGGCGTGTGCCTCCGTAGATGGGGAGGCAGCGCCGGGTTTGTGCGCACGCGGGCGGTGGGTGCGCG
>CAYMFP010000132.1:0-8353 GCA_964389385.1 uncultured Phycisphaeraceae bacterium
CTTCCGCGGCGAGAAGATCGGCTTCGTCTTCCAGGCCTTCAACCTCATCCCCCAGCTCGCGGTGGAGGACAACGTCGCCGTCCCCCTCTTCTACCAGGGGGTGCCGAAGCAGGAGCGGCTGGAGCGGGCCAAACGCGCGCTCGAGATGGTCGGGCTCGGCGATCGCCTCGGGCACCGCCCGAAGGAACTCTCGGGCGGGCAGCAGCAGCGCGTCGCCATCGCCCGGGCCCTCGTCACCGAGCCCGTGGTCCTCATGGCCGACGAGCCGACCGGCAACCTCGACTCCAGGACCGGCGAGAGCATCCTCCAGCTCTTCGAGTCCCTGCACGCCGAGGGGATGACCATCATCATGGTCACGCACGACGACGACGTCGCCGACCGGTGCGAGCGGATCGTCCGCCTCAAGGACGGGCTGCTCGAGAGCGACCGCGTCCTCCGCCGCCGCGAGCGCCGCGCGCGGGGTGAGCCGGCCGCCGCCACCGCCTGAGTGCCCGGAACGGGGGCCTCGCGCGGCCGCTGCACGCCGGCTCGCCCTCCGCCCGATACTCACCGCGTGCTCCGCCCCGCCCACGCCATCGCCCTCTGCGTCCTCGCCCTGCTGACCATCGGCATCGTCATGGTCAACTCGGCCGGCATGCAGGTCGCCCCCGTCGACGGCGAGCCCGGGGGGCTCGCGGCCGACCCGGTCACGATCCAGTCGATCGTCTTCTCGCGCTCGTCGGTCTACGCGGCGCTGGCCCTGGCGGCCCTGGCCTTCGCCGCCCGCCTGCCCGTCCGCCGCTTCGCCGGGCGCGTCGCGGGCGAGGCGTGGCGCCCGGCCGGGATCCCGGTCGCCGGGCTCCTGGTCGGGTGCGTGCTGCTCGCGGGCGTGCTCTCGATGGTCTACTGGCCGGTCATCGGGCGCGAGGTGAACGGCTCGCACCGCTGGATCTCGCTCCCGGTCCCCGGGCTGGAGTCGTTCCAGCCCTCCGAACTCGTGAAGTGGGCGATGATCCCGCTCATCGCCTGGTACGCCGCCCGGCTCGGGATCCCCGGGTGCGACGGGCGCCCGCGCCTGGCCGCCTTCGCCCTCGGGCTCTGCCCCGCCCTCGCCGGCGTCGGGCTCGTCGCGGGCGCCATCGTCGTCGAGGACCTCGGGACGGGCGTGCTCGTCGCGGCCTCGGCCGGGCTCGTCCTGCTCGCGGGCGGGGCCCGGCTCTGGCACTTCCTGCTCTTCCTGCCGCCGGCCGCGCTCGCGTTCGGCGCGGCCGTGTGGCACTCGCCCTACCGCATCCAGCGCATCCTGAGCTTCCTCGACCCCTACGCGGACCCGCAGGGGAGCGGCTACCACATGATCCAGTCGCTGGTGACGGTGGCCGGCGGCGGGTTCTGGGGGCGCGGGCTCGGGCACGGGCTGCAGAAGTTCGGCTACCTCCCGGAGGACACGACCGACTTCCTCTTCGCCGTCGTCTGCGAGGAACTCGGCTTCTTCGGCGCCGCCACGATCCTGTCCATCTACGCCCTGCTCCTCTGGAACCTCGTCGCCGTCGCCCGGCGCGAGGAGAACGCGCTGCTCCGCCTCACGGCCCTGGGCGTCGCCTTCACCCTCGGGCTCCAGGCCGCGATCAACCTCGTCGTCGTCACCGGGCTCGGGCCGACCAAGGGCATCGCCCTGCCGCTGCTCAGCTCCGGCGGCTCGGGGTGGATCCTCACGGCCTTCAGCCTCGGGCTCGTCGTCGCCACCGACCTCTCCCGCGGCGAGGAAGACCCGGACCACGACGCGGCCCCGCAGCCGGACCTGCCCGCCGCGACCATCGAGCCCAAGCCCGCCCCCACCCCTCTCCCCTCCCCCGAACCCGCCTTGGCCTGACCGGACGACGAGCAAGAGCAACCACGGAGATCACGGAGCACACGGAGAGGGAAACCCAGGTGGCGGCCCGTCCGTCGTTCTCGGGCCAATCCTCGGCTCCAGCGGAGCTCCGATCTCCCCTCCGTGGACTCCGTGGTTGCTCTTCTGAATCGAGCAGCCATGCCCGCAGCATCAGCATTCATCCTCGCCGGCGGCGGCACGGGCGGGCACATCTACCCGAACGTCGCCATCGCCGAAGAACTCGCCGCCCTCGCGCCCGGGGCCCGGTTCCGGTTCCTCGTCTCCGACCGGGCCGTCGACGCCGAGATCCTGCGGGAGCAGCGGATCGACGGCCGGCCGGCCGCGTTCACGCCCCTGCCCGCCCGCCCGTTCGTGATCCGTCCGAAGCCCCTGCTCGCGCTGGCGCGGCAGTGGCGGCGGTGCGTGGGGCTCTCGCGGGACGCGATCCGTTCCGTCGCCGAGGAGGCGGGCGTCCGGCCGGGGGACGTCACGCTCGTCGCCACGGGCGGATTCGTCTCGGCCCCGGCCGTGCGGGCCGCGGCGATCGAAGGCTGCCGACGGGTGCTCGTGAACCTCGACGCCGCGCCGGGGCTGGCGAACCGGTACGCCGCCTCCCGGTGCGACGGCGTCTTCACCGCGGCGGCCGTCCCCGACCGCCCCGGCTGGACGCTCGTCCCGCCGATCTACCGGCGCGACGCGATCGACACACGCCCCCCGGCCGAGGCCCGGCGCGAACTCGGGCTCGATCCCGACCGCCCGACGCTGCTCGTCACCGGGGCCTCGCAGGGGGCCCGGTCGCTCAACGCCCTCGTCCTGCACATCCTCCGGGCCGCGCCCGACCTGCTCGCCGGATGGCAGCTCATCCACCAGACCGGCGCCCACCGCCCGGGCGACCCGCCGGAACTCGCCCCGGACGCCCTGCGCGAGGCCGCGGCCGGCGCGGGCGTGCCCGCGATCGTCGAGCCGTTCTTCCACCGCATGGGCCCGTGCTGGCGCGCGGCGCACCTGGCGATCTCCCGCGCCGGGGCGGGGTCCGTCGCCGAGGCCTACGCCTCGGGCGTCCGCACGATCTTCTTTCCGTACCCCTACCACAAGGACCAGCACCAGCGGCTCAACGCCAAGCCGCTCGCGGACAGCGCGCAGGCGCTGATCCTGGACGACCTGATCGACCCGGAACGCAACCTCAACCGGCACCGGGACACCCTCGTGCGTGAACTTGCCGCCCCGACCAAGGCGGAAGCGACGCCCTCGGACGGCCCAGAACCCCTGCGCCTGTCTGGATCAATCCGGGTCGCCCGCGCTATCCTGCACGCCCGATAGTCGGGGCGTCGCGCGGAAAATGCGCCGCTTCCCCGCCTTTAGGGCCGGTCCCCTTTAAAGTTGGGGTGCGATGGGCGGAGGAGTGTCGGCAGATCTGAGATGCGTGGTCTGGCACGCCCCCGAAACCCGGGTGCCGGAGCCGCTTCTGCGGCGCCTGCGTGACCGCAACGTTCCGATCACCGTCGCGACCGACCCGTACGCCGCGATGGCCTTCGCCTGCCGCCCGGGCGATCCGGCCGACCCCAAGCACGACGCTCCCCGCGTGCTCCTGCTCGTCGACCCGGACCACCTCCCGCGGGCCGGCGAGGTGGTCCTCTGCCTGCAGCTCTACGCGCCGGAGACGGTGCCGTGGATCTTCGACCCCGCCGGCGGGGCGGACCGGACGCTGCGGGCGGCGACGCGGGAGGACATCGCGCGGTGGACGCTCGGGGCGGATGAACGCCTGGAGCGGTTCGAGCCTCCGGACGACGGGGGCGTGTTCCTGCGCCTCGTCCGCCCGGACGATCTCCCCTCCGGGCAGATCGAGGCGGGGGCGTCGGAGCGGGAGGAGCCGCGCGGCCTGCCGCGGATCTCCGGAGGGCGTCGGCCGAACCAGGGGCCGCAGCCGCTGACGGACGAGGAACTGCGGGCGCTGCTCAACGAGGAGCCGCCGCCGTGAGCCCCTCGACTTCCCTGCCGGTCCGGGTGATCGTCGTCGGGCCCGGCGCGCTCGAGGCGGCGTTGTTCGCCGAGCCCGGGCTGCGCGTGGTGCGTGCGCCGGCGATCTTCGACGCGATCGGTGAACTCTGCGACGCGACGGATCCCGACTTCGGCCGCCCGGCGATCGTGGTCGTATCCTCCGAGGTCGAGCGTACGGACCCGCCCGAGCTGTTCACGAGGGGGTTGCGGTTGGCCGATCCGTCCATCAAGGTGATCCGGGCCGAGACCGAGCCGCGGGGGGATCGGCCGGAGGCGTCTCCGGCGCACGAATCGGGGTACGACTCGAGCGTGCCGCGTTCGCGGGCGGCGGCGGAGGTGCGGCGCCTGGCGGGGGAGATCCGGGCCGCGGCCGCGCCGGCGGCGCGCGCTCCCGCGGCAGCCCCGGCGGCGCCGAAGCCGGCGGCGGGGCAGGCGCCCGCGGCGCTCGACGTCCCGCCCCCTTCCCGCACGGCGAACGTGCCGCCGGACGTGGCGATGGTGCACGCGGTGCTGGGCGCCCGCCCGGTGCTCGACGCCGCGCTGGCCGCGGCCGGGGAACGCCTGGGGCGGCCGGACCTGCGTTTCGTGCCGGAGGGGCAGGCGCACCGCGCCGACGCCGGGGCCGTGGTCGTCGACGTGCGGCACGAGTCGCGGCTGTTCGGCGTGCTGGTGCTGCCCCCGCGGGGCCCGGGGGCGGGGGCGACGGAGGCGGAGCGATCGGCCGTGGCGGCCGAGGCGGTCCGTCTGGGGGCCTGGCTCCAGCTCGAGGCGCACGTGCGTTCCCTGCAGAACGACGCGCTGCGCGACCCGCTGACGGACGCGTGGAACCGGCGGTACTTCGACAGCTACCTCCCGCGCGTGCTGGAGCGCGCCCGCGACCTGCGGCAGCCGGTCACGCTGATGGTCTTCGACATCGACGGGTTCAAGAGCTTCAACGACCGGTTCGGGCACCCCGCCGGGGACTCGATCCTGATCGCCACCGTGCGGCTGCTGAACACGATCGTCCGCCCGACGGACCGCGTCTGCCGCGTGGGCGGGGACGAGTTCGCCGTGATCTTCTTCGATCCGGAGGGCCCGCGCAAGCCCGGGGCGCACCCGCTGAGCTGCCGGGAGATGGCCCACCGCTTCCAGGAGGCGGTGAACGACCAGCGGTTCCCGGAACTGGGGCTCCATGCGCCGGGGGCGCTGACGATCTCGGCCGGCATGGCGACCTACCCGTGGGACGCGCAGGACGCCGAGAAGCTGCTCGCGGCCGCGGACCGGTACGCGCTCGAGTCCAAGCGGACGGGCAAGAAGCGGATCACGATCGGCCCGGGCGTGCAGCGGCCCGGCGCCTGAGCGGCGACCGCGGGCTCGCCCGGGCCTCCTCCCCTCCTGCCGTGGGGCGTCCGTGTTCCGGCCTCCGGGAATGAGCCGCGCGGGCTCGGGGTTCTCGGCTCCGGGCGTGGCCGGCGGTTGCCGCCGCCCGCCCGCAGGAGAGCCGCACATGGGATACGAAGCCTGGGTCGCCAAGGGGCCGAAGGAGCGGTTCGTTCGTGAGGCGTTCGATCCGGGCCCGCTGGGGAACGAGGAGGTCGAGGTCGAGGTGGAGCACTGCGGGCTCTGCCACTCCGACCTCTCGATCCTGAACAACGAGTGGGGCATGTCGCGGTTCCCGGCCGTGCTCGGGCACGAGGCGATCGGGCGGATCACGGCCGTGGGCCCCGGGGCGAAGGGGCTGCGGGTGGGGCAGCGGGTCGGCGTGGGGTGGACGGCCGAGAGCTGCATGCACTGCCGGCAGTGCATGTCCGGCTCGCACCACATGTGCGCGAGCGCGGGCGCGACGATCGTGGGGCGGCGCGGCGGGTTCGCGACGCACGTGCGGTCGCACTGGGCGTGGGCGATCCCGGTGCCGGACGGCCTGGCGTTCGAAGAGGCCGGCCCGCTGCTGTGCGGGGGGATCACGGTCTTCAACCCGCTGGCGATGTACGCGAAGCCGACGAGCCGCGTGGGCATCGTCGGGATCGGGGGGCTCGGGCACATGGCGCTGCGGTTCGCCGCCGCCTGGGGGTGCGAGGTCACCGCGTTCACGTCGAGCGAGAGCAAGTTCGAGGAGGCCCGCGGGTTCGGGGCCCACCGCGTCGTGTCGAGCCGGGATTCGGGGGAGATCCAGAAGCTGGCCGGGCAGTTCGACCTGCTGCTGGTGACGGTGAACGTGCCGCTGGACTGGCAGGCGCTGATCGGGAGCCTGGCGCCGAACGGTCGGATGCACGTCGTGGGGGCGGTGCTGGAGCCGATCCCGGTGCCCGTCTTCGGCCTGCTGCCGAAGCAGGCGAGCGTCTCCGCCTCGCCGACGGGCTCGCCGACGGACATCCGGGCGATGCTGGACTTCGCGGCCCGGCACGGCGTGACGCCGCAGACCGAGCACATGCCGATGAGCCGCATCAACGAGGCGTTCGACCGCCTCGCGGCGGGCAGGGCGCGGTACCGGATCGTGCTGGACGCGGACTTCTAGGTCGCGTTCGGGGTGGGGTGGGGGAGCGGGCATACGCTCCGCGGCATGCCGCTGACGACGCTCAACTACGACCTGCTGGCCGTCGACCTCGACGGCACGCTGCTGGGCCCGGACGGGTCGGTCTCGGAGGCGAACGTCGCGGCCGTGCGCGCGGCGGCCGACGCGGGGCTGCGCGTCGTCGTCTGCACGGGGCGGGGGCTGGTCGAGTGCCGGCGGATCCTGGACCGGGTCTGGGGCGACCACCTGCCGCAGGCCGGGCCGGTGATCGTCGCCGGCGGGGCGATCACGGCCGACCCGGCGACGGGGCGGACGCTGCACCGGTTCCAGATGCCCGAGGGGATGGTGCGGCGGGCGGTCGCCCGGGTGCACGGGGCGGGGCTGGCGGCGATGGTGCTCAAGGATCCGGCCGCGGCGGGGTTCGACTACCTCGTGGTCGAGGGCGCGGGGGGCCACCCGCTGGACCCGGTGACGGCGTGGTGGTTCGAGATGCTGCACGTGAGCTTCAAGACGGTGGTGAGCCTGGAGCAGGACGAGCACCCGGAGCAGACGGTGCGGGTCGGGGCGTGCGCCGACGCGGAGCACGCGACGCGGCTGGCGATGCACTTCCGCGAGGAGTTCGGGGCCGAGGCGACGCTGCACAGCTTCCCGGCGGTCGTGGCGAAGGACCTGGGCACGCGGCGGGTGCACATCCTCGAGGTGTTCGACGCGGCGGCGAACAAGTGGACGGCGGTGGAGCGGCTGGCGGCGGAGATGGGCGTGCCGACCGATCGCGTGGCGGCGATCGGGGACGAGATCAACGATGCGCCGATGATCGCCGGCGCCGGGCTGGGGATCGCGATGGGCAACGCGATCGAGCAGGTGCGCGGGCTGGCGCAGCGCGTGACGAAGCCGAACACCGAGTCGGGCGTGGCCCACGCGATCGACCGGATCCTGAGCGGGGCGTGGTGAGGATGGAACGCGAAGACGCGACGGAACGCGAAGGCCGCGAAGAAGAGGCCGAGCGGGGGGATGGGCGAACCTTTCTCCGGAACAGAGCGGATGCGATGATGGCCGGCCGATCGGAGCGAACACTCGTATAGCCGGGTTCGGAGCTCCGTCCCCTTCGCGGACTGCGCGTCCTTCGCGTGCCCTCCCATGCAGACCCTCGCCGAGATCAAGCAGCTCCTCGCCGAACGCGGGCTTTCGCCGAAGCACGCGCTCGGGCAGAACTTCCTGATCGACCACAACCTGATCGCCAAGCTCGTCGACGACGCGGGCGTGGCGGAGGGCGACCTCGTGCTCGAGGTCGGCCCCGGCACCGGCACGCTCACGCGGACGCTGCTGGAGCGCGGCGCGCGGGTGGTCGCGGTCGAGCTGGACGCGCAGCTCGCGGCGCTGCTGCGCGACACGCTCGGGCGGCGATACCCGGACGCCTTCACGCTGATCGAGGGCGATTGCCTCGCCGGCAAGCGGGCGCTCAACGAGGACGCGGCGCGGCTCCTCGCGGACGCGCCCTTCAAGCTCGTCGCGAACCTCCCGTACGGCGCGGCGACGCCGCTGATGCTCGTCCTGCTCACGCGTTATCCGAACTGCCGCGGGCTGTGGGTGACGATCCAGAACGAGGTCGCCGACCGCCTGCTCGCCGGCCCGGGCTCCAAGGACTACGGCGCGATCTCGATCGTCGCGCAGGCGTTGTGCGACGTGCGGCGGATCGCGACGCTGCCGCGCGAGTGCTTCTGGCCGCGCCCGGACGTGACGAGCGCGATGCTCGCGGCCGTGCGGCGCGCCGACCCGCTCGTCGACCCCGCCTCCGACGCGCCGCAGCGCCTGGCGGACCTGGCGCAGCAGCTCTTCATGAACCGGCGCAAGCAGCTCGGCGGCGTGCTCAAACGCCTCGGGCTGCCGCCGGAGAAGCTGCCGGAGGGCGTGGCGCCGACGCACCGGGCCGAGAACCTCCGCCCCGCGCAGATCGTGGCGATGCTCTGAGACGGCCGCGCCCTCCCGTTCCGGCGTCGCCGGACCCGGGGCGTTCG
>CAYMFP010000133.1:0-8324 GCA_964389385.1 uncultured Phycisphaeraceae bacterium
GGCAGCCGCTCGCGCCCGGCCGGGGCGTACCGGTCCATCTGTGACCACAGGTACCGCGCCGGGCTGTGGCAGTAGCACAGGTGCGGCACCCCGGACGGAGGGCGGAGGGACTTCACCGCGGAGGAGGAGGTGGAGACCAGCAGGTCGAACGGATGCCGCCGGTGCTCGGCCGCGAGGCGGCGCGAGAGATCGGCGACCGCCAGCGGGTACGCCGGGAGGAGCCACCGCCGAAGCCCCCTCGGCCCGCCCGGCAGCCGGTTCAGGGTGGAGACAACGCGGGGGAGCCGGTCGACGCGGGGAGCGATCGCTGCCCGAGAGTCCGAGAACATCGTGAAGACCGGCCCGACCTCCGCCCCCACGGCCTCGAGCGACGCCGCGATCCGCTCCAGCACCGCCTCCCCGCCGCGGTAGCCCACCAGCCAATCGTGGGCGAGGGCAACGCGGCGGCCGGAGAGGGGCTCGGACATCGGGCGGATTGTTGGGCCCGAACGGCGTTGGCCGCGAGACCGGGCGCCGGGCTCGGGCGTCGTCCGGGCGAGTCGAAGCGTATCCTGTCAAACAAGAATTGTTCTTGTTTAACAAGATCAGGCTCAGCGGACGAGCGAGGGGGGTCTTCGGATGATCGGGCAGGTGAACGGCGTCGCGCGGGCGTGGTTCGAGCGGTGGGACGAGCGGGTGACGCGCTGGATGGCGCGGCACGGGCTCTGGCTGCTGCGGGCGAGCGTCGGGGCGGTCTTCGTCTGGTTCGGGGCGATCAAGTTCGTGCCGGGGCTGAGCGCGGCCGACGACCTGGCGACGCGGACGATCGCCACGCTCAGCCTGGGCGTCGTGCCGCCGGAGGTGTCGCGTCCGGTGCTGGCGGCGTGGGAGACGGCGATCGGGCTCGGGCTGCTGACGGGCGTCTGGCTGCGCGTGACGCTGCTGCTGCTGGCGCTGCAGATGCTGGGGACGCTGACGCCCTTGGTGCTCTTCCCTTCGGAGACGTGGCGGGTCTTCCCGGTGGCGCTGACGCTGGAGGGGCAGTACATCGCGAAGAACGCGGTGCTGATCGCGGCGGGGATCGTGATCGGGGCGACGGTGCGGGGCGGGCGGCTGGTGGCGGAGCCGGAGGCCGCCGGCTGCGACCCGGGCGAGGGCGGGGCGGGCGCGCGCCGGGGTTCGGCCCGCTGAGCGGGGGCGGTGCGGCACTACGATCGGCGGATGCCCAGCCCCGCACCGGACCAGGCCGCCGCGGCCGCGCCGCGGAACGATCCCTCGCCCCCGAGCGCCCCCGCGGCGGCCAATCTCCTCGGGCTGGACTACCGGGCGGAGGCGGGGCGCCTGGGCGCGCCGGTGGCGCCGATCGTGGACGTGCACACGCACGTGAACGGGGAGCGGGCGGCGGCGATCTGGCGGGAGGTCGCCGACCTGTACGGGGTGGAGAGGACGTACTCGCAGACGGTGCCGCAGGAGGCGCAGGCGGTGCGTCGGGTGCTGGGGGAGCGGGTGCGGTTCATCGCGGTGGCGGACTTCTCGGCCGAGGACAAGTGGCGGGCGTTCACGGAGGGGTTCCTGGCGGACCTGGACTTCTGGCACGGCGAGATGGGGGCGCGGTGCGTGAAGATCTGGAACGCGCCTCGGTTCCGGGAGCTGGCGCGGGAGTTCCTGGCGAAGCACCCGGGGGCCGGTCGGGCGGAGGACCTGGTGGAGTTCGACAGCCCGTGGCGGCGGCGGATCGCGGAGAAGGCCGCGGGGATGGGCATGATGTTCATGGTCCACTGCGCGGACCCGGACACGTGGTTCCGGACGAAGTACGCCGACGCGAAGACGTTCCGGACGAAGCCGGAGCAGTACCCGCCGCTGGAGCGGATGCTGCGGGACTTCGCGCCGACGCCGTGGATCGCGGCGCACATGGGGGGCTGGCCGGAGAACCTGGACTTCCTGGACGCCCTGCTCGACCGGCACGAGAACCTGTGGCTGGACACGTCGGCGACGAAGTGGATGGTGCGCGAGCTGAGCCGGCACCCGAGCGAGCGGATGATCGCGTTCCTGGAGCGGTGGAAGGGCCGGATCCTCTTCGGCAGCGACGTGGTGACGACGGACGATCACCTGAGGCCGGACGACACGAAGCGTTTCGCGGCGGCGCAGGCGGGCACGGCCGAGGAGGCGTTCGAGCTGTACGCGAGCCGGTACTGGGCGCTGCGGACGATGTGGGAGACGGGCTACGACGGCCCGAGCCCGATCGCGGACCCGGACCTGATGATGGTCGAGCCGGAGGCGCACGACGCGTTCTCATCGCCGCGCCTGGTCGGGCACCGCGTGCCCGCGGACCTGCTGCGGACGCTCTACCGCGAGGCGCCGCTGGCGACGATCGGGCGGTGGTACGACGGCCGCTGAGCCCGGTCGTGCAGGGGAGCAACCACGGAGCACACGGAGAGCACGGAGGAGGAGGCGGGATGGGAGAGATGGGGTGAGGCGAGGGCGGAGCGGCCGCGGTCGCTCGTCGCACGCGCTCAATGCATCTCTCCGTGTCCTCCGTGGGCTCCGTGGTTGCTCCGATCCGCGGATGCTCCCGAGCGGCTCAGGCGGCGGGGCGGAGGTTGCGGACGACGCTGGTGCGGTAGCCGGCGACGGCGGGGACGAGGCCGGCGAGGGCGCAGAGGGCGACGGCCGCGGCGACGATGACGACGGCCGACTTCGGATCGACCGTCGCGTCGAGGCGCAGCCCGAGTTCGCGGGCGAGGACGGCGGAGGCGGCGACCATCCCGGCGGCGGCGAGCAGCGCCCCGAAGCCGGCGCCGACGAGCCCGATCACCGCGGACTCGGTGAGCACGAGCGCGAAGACGCGCCCGCGGCTGGCGCCGAGCACGCGGAGCACGGCGATCTGCCGCCGGCGCTGCTCCATCTGGTTGTACAGCGCGAGCATGATGGAGAGGGCGCTCGAGACGAGCACGGCCGCGGCCATGGCGTAGAAGAGCTGGTCGACCGAGCCGACGATCGCGAAGAGGCGATCGACCTCGGTGCGGGGGTTGACGACGGTGAAGCGGGGGTCGGCGCGCAGGGCCGCGTAGACCTGCGGCAGGACGCTGCCGAGCTGCTGCCCCGCCCGCGTCGGCACGCGGAGGTAGACGCCGGTGATGCGGCGGTCCTCCGGGAGCAGGTGCTCGGCGGTGGTGGGCCCGGCGCCGGGGCCGAGTTCGGCGACGCGGCGGTCGTGGGCGTGCAGGATCCAGGTGCTCTCGAGGTCGATGAAGACGGCGCGGTCGTGCGGCGTGCCGCTCGGCTCGAGGATGCCGACGACGGTGAAGGCGAAGTCGCGGTGCTCGTGGGCCGCGCGGTCGCCGGGGGCGCCGTGGGAGAGGTGGAGCGTCTGCCCGATCGTCGCGCCCGACGCGGCCGCGGGGACGGAGCCGAGGACGACCTCGAACGGGGCGGAGAAGGGCGTGCCGCGCTGGAAGACCCAGGGCTGGCCCTCGCGGGGCTCGAGCTTCGTGAAGAAGTCCCGCGTGGTGGCGAGGACGGGGTAGCCGAAGAAGCTGTCGCCCTGGGCGTTGGGGATGGCGTACTCGAAGGGGAAGGAGGCGGCGATGCGCTCGAACTCGGCGTGGGGGAGGGGGTTGCGCGGGGCGTTGGCGTAGAAGAGGCCGTTGAGCACGCTCTCGAGCGGGCTCGGCTCGGCGCTGACGAGCAGGTGCACGTTGCCGACGTCGCGGCGGAAGGCGGTGCTCGCCGCCTCTCGGAGGCTGAGGAGCACCGTGAGCAGGGCGACGGCGACGGCGACCATCGCGGCCGTCACGCCCGTCGAGAAGAGCCGGGCCCGCAGCGAGCGGGAGACGATGGTGAAGTCGCCCACGCTCATCGGGCGGCCTCCGCGGGCTCGCCCGCGAGCTGGTCGAGCCGGAGCACGCGGGGGAAGCGGCCGGCGAGCGACGGGTCGTGGCTCACGCAGAGCAGGGCGGCGCCGCGCTCGCGGCAGACCTCCTCGAGCAGGTCGACGGCCGCGGCGGCGTTCTCCGGGTCCAGGCTCGCCGTCGGCTCGTCGGCGAGCACGAGCGCCGGGCGGGCGACGAGCGCCCGGGCCACGGCGACGCGCTGCTGCTGCCCGACGCTGAGCGACTCCGGCGGCGCGTCGTGCCGGTCGATGCCGAGGCGGGCGAGCAGCTCGGCCGCCCGCTCGCGGTGCTCCTTGGGCGGCACCCGGGTGAACGTCAGCGCGAGCATGACGTTCTCCAGCGCGCTGAAGCCCTGGAGGAGGTGGAACGTCTGGAAGACCATGCCGAGCCGCTCGCCGCGCAGCCGGTCGCGGGCGGCCCCGCGGACGGCGTGCACGTCGCTCCCGCCGATCTCCACGGTCCCCTCGTCCGGGTCGATGAGCCCGGCGACGAGGTGCAGCAGCGTGCTCTTGCCGCGCCCGGACCCGCCGGTCAGCAGCGCCTGCTCGCCCGGGGCGAGTTCCAGGTGGTGGACGCGGACCGCGTCGCGGTCGGCGCCGGGGTAACGGAAGCGGAGCCCGCGCACGCGCAGGGCCGGAGTCTCGGGCATGCGGGCGTTATAGCCGACACGCGCGGTCAGCGCCGGCGGCGGAGCCCCAGGGCCAGCAGCCCCGCCCCGGCGAGCGACCCGGCGGCCGGGATCGGCACCAGGACGATCTGGTCCTGGTACTGGCCGCTGACGGCCGCGGCGATGGCGGCGCCCCGCGCCTGCGGGTCCAGGTAGCCGGCGAAGGCGGCCTGGAGGAAGGCGTTGGCGGCGTTGCGGGCGGCGGTCTGGTTGAGCGCCCGGAAGTCGCCGGCGTGCACGTCGAGCCCGGAGGCGGCGAAGGAGCCGGCCGCGGCGTCGAAGCCCGCCTCGTTGACGATCTCCCAGACGGCGAGCTGGAAGCCCGCGGCCGAGACGGCGTCGACCACGCCCGCCAGCGACGTGGCGTAGAGGTGCGAGAGCAGGCGGGCGCGGTCGGCGCCCATCGCCTGCCCGGGGTTCGGGGCGGCCGCGGCGGCGACGACGTCGAACATGTGGTTCGTGTTCGTCGGCTGGACCGTCTGCCCGATGTCCGTGCAGAAGGTGATGATGACGTCCCCGGCGTCGTAGCTCGCCAGGTCGGTGGAGATGACGCGGAAGCGGATCTCGCCGGCGCCGACCTGGTAGTCGTTGATGCCCAGGGAAGAGTCGGAGATGCGCACGTTCTGGTACGCCCCGGTGCCGAGGAACCGAAGCTCGATGCTCGAGGCCGAGGCGGCCGTCCCCACGGCGGCGACGGCGGCGGCTGCAACAACGGAACGGAACATCGTGTCTCTCCCTCTCGGGTCCAAACCCCGGGCCGCCGGAACGCAGGCGGCCTGGCACCGACAATGGGGACGCAAGACGCCCCCTCGTCCACCGAAAGAGATGAACGTTCGAGAGAACCCCCCGCGCCGGCGCTCGGCGGCGTCCGGGAAATCGGGCGGAGGGTGGTTCTCGGTCCTGCCCCGCCGCCCGGCGCATCTCGGTACGCTCACAGGCCCATGGAACCGTCCACGCCCGAAACCCCCCTGGCTCCCCCCGTGCGGCCGGACCCCGCGGGCGTGCGTCGGCATCAGGCCTGGCCGGGCGTCTTCGGGATCCTGATGATCGCGTTCGGCGTCATCGGGATCCTCCTGGTGCTGTGGTCCGTCGCGGCGACGGTCTGGTACCTCGTCGCCCCGAGCACGGTGCCGGCGATGCTGCTGCCGGGGGCGACGCTGCTGCCGATGTGGTACCACGCCGTCGCCCTGGGGTGGAGCGTCCTGCTCTTCGGCGTGCGGGTCCTGGAGATCGCCGGCGGATCGGGGCTGCTGCAGCGGCGGGCGTGGGGCGTGCGCTGGGCGCGGATCTGGGCCTGGAGCCACCTGGCGGTCACGACGCTCGGGACGGCGTGGGGCCTGGCGATGCTGCCGCGGACGATGCAGGCGGCGGCGCAGAGCACGGGCGGGCCGATGCTCCCCGGCACGGGCGCGTTCGCCGTGCTGATGTCGATCGTCGGCTGGGCGATCACGGTCTCCCTGCCGGTGGTGCTGCTGGTGTGGCTCCGGCGGGCGGAGAGCCGGGCGGAGATCGCGGAGTGGCGTTGAGGCCCGGAACGCGGGCCCGCCCGGCGCCGGCCGGAGCGAAGGGGGTCGCCGGATGAACTGCCGCACGTGCGGGTACGGGCTCTGGAACCTGCGGGCGCGCGAGTGCCCGGAGTGCGGCGCGGGCTTCCGCCCGAGCGACTTCGAGTTCACGCCGAACGCCGTGCGGTACCGCTGCCCGCACTGCCGGCAGGAGTACTACGGGACGGACGCGCGCGGGCACCTCGTGCCGCGGGAGTTCGGCTGCGTCTCGTGCGGCGCCCGCATCGACATGGACGAGTGCGTGCTCGAGCCGGCCGAGGGGGTGCGCGAGGAGCGGGCCGCGGCCGAGCGGAACCCGTGGGCCCGCCCGCGCGAGGGCGAGCCGCTGCGCAAGCGGTTCTTCGGGACGATCGGGCTGGCGCTGGCGCAGCCGCACCGCCTCGGGCGGGCGACGCCGGAGGGGGCGAGCGTCGGCCGGGCGCTGGGCTTCGCGCTGATCGTGGCGGGGATCGGCGGCGCGGTGAACGCCGGGCTCGGGGCGCTGCTCGTCGGCTCGATGATGATGGTGGGCGCGGCGGGCTCGGGCGGCGGGGTGGGCACGCCCGCGGCGCTCCTCGCCGGCGTGGCGCCGTTCCTCGTCATGGGGCTGGGCAGCGCCGTCGTGGTCGTGCTGGCGGCGATCGGCTGCGCGCTGGCGGCGCACCTGATCCTGAAGGCCACCGGCGGCGCGCCGAGGCCGCTCCGGTCGACGGTGAACGCCGTGCTCTACGCCGGCGGGGCGAACATCGTCTCGGCCGTGCCGTGCTTCGGCTTCTACATCGGCGTGCCGTGGTGGATCGTCAGCGCGACGATCGGGCTCGTGCACGCGCAGGGCGTCAGGGCGTGGCGCGGCGTGCTGGCGATGGTGCTGCCGCCGGTGCTCGTCTTCGTCGCCCTGTGCGTCGGGTACGTCGCGCTCATGACGGCCGTGATCTCCACAGCCTCCGGGGCGAGGGGCGGCTGGTCGACGCCCGCGGACGCCCGCACGCTCGCAAACGGCGCGTACGCGGCCCTCGTGGCCACGGTCGACGCCCGCCGCGCCGCCGGCGAGGCGAACCCTGCGCCGGGGCACGGGCTGCTGCTCGTCCCCGACGGCGGGCTCTCCGCCGCGATGGGCTTCACGGAGCCGAGTTCCGGCACGGCCTGGCCGTTGGTCCCCGCCGGGCCCTCCTCGACGCTCATGGAATTCTCGACGCGCCCGGCGTGGAAGCAGCGGCAGACGGCCGAATCCGCGGCCGCGGCGCTGCCCGCGGGCGTCGTCGCCCACCGCGTCGGCGACCTCGTCTTCACCTGGCACGGGATCGATTTCTCGAACGGCGTCCCGGCGGCGGGCGATGCCGGGCGGCTGTGGGTCGTCCTCGCCTCGCAGGACCCGGGGACGCACGGCGACGGGTTCTTCTTCTCGTCGACGAGCGGCTCGTTCGTCGTCGCCGTCGACCGGTCGGGGAACGCGGAGACCATCGGCGGCGCGGCCTGGCCCGCGCGGCTCGCCGAGCAGAACCGGCTGCGCGCCGCCGAAGGCCTGCCCCCGCTGCCGGACCCGGGCGACGTCACGCACGCGAACCCGGCCGTCGGGCCGTGAGCGGCGTTCAGGTGCCGTAGAGCCGGTCCCCCGCGTCGCCCAGCCCGGGGAGGATGAAGCCGCGTTCGTTGAGGCGCTCGTCGAGCGCGGCGGTGTAGATGGTCACCTCCGGGTGGTCGCGTCGCAGGCGTTCGACGCCCTCGGGGGCCGCGACGAGGCACATCATGCGGAGGTCCGTCGCGCCCGACTCCTTGAGCATGCGGATGGCGGCCGAGGCGGAGCCGCCGGTCGCGAGCATCGGGTCCACCACGACGACGGGGCCCGCGTCGAGGTCCGCCGGCAGCCGCTTCAGGTACGCCTTCGGCTGGAGCGTGTGCTCGTCTCGGGCGAGCCCGAGGTGCCCGACGCGGGCCTCGGGCATGATCTCCAGCACGCCCTCGGCCATGCCGAGCCCGGCGCGGAGGACGGGGACGACGGTGATCTTGGCGGTCAGCCGCCCCGCGTCGGCCGGGCCCATCGGCGTCTGGACGCGGATCGGCGTGGTCACGAACGACCGCGTGACCTCGTAGACCATGAGCTGGGCGATCTGGCTGACGAGCGCTCGGAAGGGGCGGTGCCCCGTCTCCCGGTCGCGGACGTACCCGAGCTTGTGGCGGATGAGCGGGTGGTCGAAGACGACGAGCCCGGCGGGGGAGAGGGGCGCGGGTGTGATCGGGGTG
>CAYMFP010000134.1:0-8298 GCA_964389385.1 uncultured Phycisphaeraceae bacterium
CGCCCCCATCGCCACCGCTCACCGCTCACCGCTCACCGCCACCGCTCACCACCGCCGCTCACCACCGCCGAATGCCTGGACGTCCTCCCATGACCACCGTCAAGCGCCTCGAGATCATCGTCGAGTCCGTGCTCGAAAAGCGCGTCGCCCGGGCGATCGAGGAGGCCGGCGTCGGCGGGTGGACGCTCCACCGCAACGCGGCCGGCCTCGGCTCCCACGGGCTCCGCGACGCCGAGGGCCTCACGGCCGAGGGGCGCAACAGCGTCTTCATCGTCGCCGCCCCCCCCGAGGCGGCCGAGCGGCTGCTCGCGCTGCTGCGGCCGCTCCTCGCCCGGCACGGGGGGGCGTGCCTCGTCAGCGACGCGGCCTGGCTGGACCGCTGACGGGGCCGGCCGGAGGCCGAGATTTCCAGATTTCTGGATCTCTGGAGATCTCCTGGAGGTCTCGACCGTTGCGGTCCGTGCCCCGCCTCACGCGAGGCGGAGCACGTAGAACGCGCACCCGGCGTCCTTGCCGGAGAGGCGCCCGTCGGGGCTCGAGGCGACGCCGGGGAGCGGGGCCGGGCTCGCGGGAACGACGCGCGCGGCACGGTACGGGAAGAAGTGCACGCGGACGCCGCCGAGCGCCTCGCACGCGGCGCCGGTCCAGGTGTTGCTCGCCTCGACGACCATGTACGCGAAGCCCAGGTCGCGGAAACGCTCGGCGCTGGCCGCGACGAGTTCGAACGCGTGCGACTTGTCGATCGCCTCGCCCCGGGCCACGAGGAAATGGTGCCCGACCCGCCCCCGCCCGTGCGCGGCCGCGAACTCCGGGAACCGCGCCGAGAGCGCCCCCAGCGCCTCGCGGTCCTGCGCCAGGAGCATCTCCATCACCGGGCCGACGTAGGAGAGCACCGCTTCGAGGAACGGGTCGCCGCTCCGCATCGCCGCCTCGGCGCCCGGCGGCGGCAGCGGCTCGTTGAACGCCCCGCCCAGGATCCGCCCGGAGGCGTCGACCATCGCCACCGACTGCTCCAGCACCTCGCGCCGCAGCGGGATCGCGTGCCGGGGGGCCGTCGGGTCGGTGAGCAGCAGCAGCCGCACGAACCAGTACATCAGCGACCGGCGGTCCCACGGGCCGAACGCCTCCGTCCCCAGCGGGTCGATGTGCCGCTCCCCGAGCAGACGCTCGGGCGGCGCGGCCGGGGGTTGGAGGTAGCGGCACTGCGGCTCGCGGAGGGCGAACGAATCCCCGACGACGCGGGCCATCTCCAGAAGCCGCGTCGGGCCCAGCTCGTCCGCCGGGACGACGCGGTGGGCGCGGCTGCGGAAGGGCTCGGCCCCCTCGAAGTCCGCCAGCGGCAGCTCCTCCGGGAGGGGCCGCAGCCCGTGGCGGTGGGTGTCCCGGGCCGTCGGGTAGCGGCACCGCGGCAGGTCGGCCGGCCGGGCGAGCAGCCCGGGGCGGAGGGTCGTGTCGAACATGGCTCTTCCTCGGGGTGAAGCCGGAGCACCCGGACCGCGATCGGTCGAAGGGGCTCTCGGCACCCGGGGAAGCGGAGGACGGAACCGGAGCCTGACACGCCCGGGAAGAAGGATTCACCCAGAGAACACGAGAGGGCCACAGAGGGAGGACGGGGTGCGGGCGGACGCACTCGGATCTCCAGAGTTCCGCCGAAGCAAAGGAAAAGGCCACGGAAAAGGGGAAGCGGTGGGCCCCGCACCGAACGCACGGTCGTCCGCCCCCCACATCCCTCGGCCTCTTGTGTCGCCACGCCCCTCACCCACGCCCAAGTCTCTCTGGTCCCCTGTGGCCTCTGTGGTGAACTCCCTTACCGGTACGCCTTCGGCTCCGGAACGCCGTCGTCGTCGCCCGGCCCGCAGCCGACGCGCCCGCACCCGCCGCAGGCGCTGTACGCCTCGCTCACGCCGAGCGAGCCCATGCGGGTGTTGAAGTAGAACGGCTCGCACCCGGCCCGCCCGCCGTTGAGTTCGTCCATCGTCCGCGCGTCGAAGAGCCGGCCGTTGACCATCACGTACCGCACGCTGTCGCTGCCCCGGATGTCCGCGACGGGGTCGCGCTCGAGCACGACGAGGTCCGCCAGCTTGCCCTCCTCGACGGAGCCGATGTGCCCGCCCATGCCGAGGTACTCGGCCCCCTCGCGCGTCGCGGCGCGCAGGGCGCGGGCGTTGGCCTCCGGCCCCCCGCCGAAGCCGTGCGCGATCGACCACAGCTCCCAGTGCGCTCCGATGCCCGGCATCTGCCCGTGGGCGCCCAGGTGCACGCTCACGCCCGCGTCCGACAGGTCGCGGCAGATCCCGGCGACGCGCAGCGAGTTGTGGTCCTCCTCCGGCGCCTTGAGCCGCCGGCGCGTGTCCGGGTCGACGATCGCCCGGGGGACGAACCGCGTGAGCCGCTCGTTCTCCCACGCGTCCGTGTGCTGCTCCCAGTACGTCTGGGCGTCGAGCCCGCCGTAGCCGACGACCAGCGTCGGCGTGTACCCCGTCGCGGTCGCGCCCCAGAGCCGCCGCACGTCGTCGTAGATCCGCTCGACCGGCAGCGAGTGCTCGACGCCCGTGTGCCCGTCCACGACCATCGTCATGTTGTGCATGAACGTGCTGCCGCCCTCGGGCACGACCATCACGCCCAGCTCGCGCCCGGCCTGGATGATCTGCTGCCGCTGGTCGCGCCGCGGCTGGTTGTAGCTCTTGACGCTGATCGCCCCCTGCCGGGCCGTCCGGCCGACGTGGAACCGGGCGTCGTCGAGCGAATCGACGGCGGAGCGGAAGCTCCCCGAGGCGCCGTAGAGGATCGTGCCGGTGGAGTAGATCCGCGGCGCGACGATCAGCCCCGCCCGCTGCATCTCCGCGGCCGAGAAGATCTCCTCGCTGTCGTTGCTCGGGTCGTGGATCGTCGTCACGCCGAACGCCAGGTTCGCGTACTGCCCCCAGTTGCGCTCCGGAACGATCCCCGCCCGCCCCTGCGCCCCGTGGGCGTGGGCGTCCACCATCCCCGGCATCAGCACCATCCCGGAGCAGTCGACGACCTGCGCGCCCTCCGGGACCTCCACCGCCCCGCGCGGCCCCACGCCCGCGATGCGGTTTCCCTCGACCACGACCACGCCGTCCTCGATCGTCGTCCCGACGCCCCCGCCGACCGAGCCGTCGTCCATCGTGAGCACCCGCGCCCCGACGAACGCGACCGTCCCCTCCGGAACGGCGAACGGCGCCCCGAACCCGAGGTGCGTCGCCCTCGGCTCCGGCGTCGCCCGCTCCGCCCCACGCGCCGCGGCGTCCTGCTCCCCCTCCGCGTCGCTCCGTCGCTCGGGCGCCGCGCCGTCGATCCACACGAACGCGTCGTGCACGGCGACCTCGCACAGCTCCGGCCCGAGCGTCCAGCGGAGGCGCTCCCCGTCCGCGGACCAGCGGACGAAACCGCCCGCCTCCGTCGACACCGTCTTCACCGGATGGCTCGACGCCTTCGGCCCGATCTCCACGGCCCGCCCGGTGCTCGGCACGGGCGTGGCGTGCACCCGGTACCCCTCGACCCACGCGGCCCACGCCCCGTCCGGCGAGACCCGGAACTCCTGCCCGTTCGCCGCCTTCAGGTGCGTCCGCTCGTCCTTCCCGTCGAGCGTCATCGAGACGAGCGCGATGTTGTCCCGCTCCTTGTCCGGCGCGCTCCGCACCACGTACACCCGGTCGGAGGCCGCCCCGAACTGCGGGGCCACGCCGTCCTTGGTGACGAGCGCCATCTCCTCGCCCTCGGCCAGCCCGCCCGCGGGGACGCGGAAGACGCCCGTCCGCGCCGACCAGACGTTGCCGAGCAGCCACCCGCCCCCGATCTTGCCGAAGACGACCGTCTCCCCGTCCGGGCTGAAGACCGGATCGACGTACACGCCCGGCTCGTTCGTGATCTTCCTCCCCGTCCCTCCGCCGGCCGGGACGACGCGGACCGAGCCCAGCTCCCGCTCGCTCCACGCGGTGTAGACGATCCGCGACCCGTCGCGCGAGAACGAGGGGCAGAACTCCATCACCCCGTCCTCCGCGTCCGTCAGACGCTCCGGCTCGCCCACCGACCCGTCCCGGCGGATCGCGCGCGTCCACAGCTTGCCGAGCGCCTGGAAGACGACGCGGTCGCCCGCGGGCGAGACCTCCGCCCAGCGGATCATCCGCACCTCGAACGCAGGATCCGCGGCGCCCTCGGGCGGCGCGACCTCCACCGGGAACCGCAGCGCCTCCCCCGCGACCCGACGCGTGTCCCTCACCCGGAACGGGATCTCCCGCTTCTCGCCCGTCTCCACGCTCACGCGATGGATGCGGCCCTTGGCGTACAGCACGATCTCCCGGTCCCCGGGGAGCCACGCCATCGCCGGGTAGACGCCGTGGATCGCCCACGCCTCCTGCATGTCGCGCTCGAGCCCGCCGCAGACCTTGCGGACCTCCCCGCTCTTCACGTCCTGCACGTACAGGCCCGTCTCGAACCGGTCGCGGCGCACGAACGCGATCCTCGCGCCGTCGCGCGAGGGCGTCGGCCGCACGGCCCCGCCCGGCCCCGTGATCCAGTCCTCGGTCTCCCCCGTCTCCCGGTCCAGCCGCGAGACACGGTAGATCTCCCCGGTCGAGTCCTTGTTGTACTCGAACCGCCCGCCCGGCGTTGCGTCCCACGAGTAGTACAGGTACCGCCCGTCCGGGCTGAACGCCGGCTCGTTGACGTCCTTCTGGTCCGTCGGGCGGTCCGTCATCGGCAGCCCGTCCGTCGGCCCGCCCCCCGGCGCCAGCGCGCTCGGCACGTGGTAGAGCCACATCTCGCCCGCGCCGAGCGAGCGCCGGCTCGTGAAGTGCTTGCGGGCCACGATCCATTCCCCGTCCGGGCTCCACGCCGGCCCGTTGAGCAGCCGGTACGTCTCCTTCGTGATCGCCCTGGGCTCGCTCCCGTCCGACCCCATCACCCAGATGTTGTCCCCGCCCCCGCGGTCGCTCGTGAACGCGATCCGCGTGCCGTCCGGGCTGAACCGCGGCTGCATGTCCCACGCGACGCCGCTCGTGATCGCCCTCGCTTCGCCCCCCTCGATCGGCAGGAGGTAGATGTCGCCGAGCAGGTCGAAGGCGATCGTCCGCCCGTCGGGCGAGACGTCGACGCTCATCCACGTCCCCTCGGTCACGTCGATCTCGACGTCCCGCCAGCCCCAGTCCCCGCGCGGATCGGAGACGTCCCAGGCCCTCTCGTCCTTCGCCCCCGGCTCCTCCGCGACCGCGGGCCCCGCCGCCAGCCCGGCCAGCGCCACCAGCACCGCCACCGCACGCCCGACCGGCCGCTCGACCTGCATCATCCGGATCGCCTTTCCCTGTCTGCCGCCGGCGGCCACCCTCGATGCAGGCGCGGCCACGACCGGCGGGCGGATGGTACGTCCGCTCCCCCGCCGCCCCAAACACGACCCGGACGCTCTCCGGCCGATCGCGTGCCCGGCGTCGCGAGCATCAGAGGCAAGACCTCCGAACGGCGGACGGGCTGATCAACGGCCCGGCGCACGCGCCGGACATCGTTCCGAACACCACCTGTCACGAACCCCGATCCGACGATCTGCCCGTCCGCGTTCCGCTGCCCCGCCGGACCGCGCAGACACCGGAGCACGCCGCCCGTCACCTCCTGCTCGCGGACACCACCCCCACCGCCGCATCGAACTCCGCATCCCCCTCCGCCGGCCAGACCCCCGCGTCCGGCTCGATCCCCGCCCCGTCGTACGCCCGCCCGTCCGGTCGGAACGACGCGATCGAAGCGAGCCGCAGCCTCAGCGCCGGCGGGCCCACGATCTCCGCCCCCTCGCTCCGCGCGCTCCCCCCGCCCGAGGCCGTGCCCACGAGCGTCACGTTCGGCAGCCGCTCGATCGCGCCCAGGAACACGTCCGTCGCGTTGAAGCACCGCCCGTCGAGCAGCACCGCCACCGGCCCGGCGTACGGCGCCCGCCCGTCCCCCGCCCCGTGCCGCCGCCGGCTCACGACGGCCGCGCACAAGCCCAGGCACACCGCCCCCACCCGGGAACGATCGATCGCCACGGCCTGCTCCTTCTCGTGGGGCGGGGGTGCGTGGGGAACGGCACGGAACGCCCGTCACCGGCCGTCCGAAATCCGCGTCCCCGCGCCGACGCCACCCTCGCCGCGATCCGCCCCCGTCAGTCCACGCCGTACACGAACTCGTACTCCTCCACCGGCAGCCCGTCGTCCGCGATCCGCAGACGCCACGCCGAGACGATCGCCCGGTCCGACAGCTCCACCAGCGGCTGCTCCCCGTTCGCGTACGACGCCAGCACCAGCGACCGCGCCCGGCCCTGCACGAACTCGCTCCACCACGTTCCGTCCGCCAGCGCGTTCCGCCACGCGGCCACCGGCTGGGAACGCGCGCCGCTGGCGGGCTGCACCTGGCCCGACTGCGGATCATGGTGCACGGCCCGTCCCTCCTCGGGCAGCACCGAGGCCCGCGACGCGTCCGAAACGCCGCCGAAGGAGAACGACAGCGGGCCGGGGACCTGCGACGGGTACGCCGCGCCCGCGGGCGGCGTCGGGCGCGGCGGCACGCCCCCGATGGGGCCCGCCACGCTCCGCGAGAACGCGGAGCTGGAGAAGGTGACCGTCATCTCCTCGACGGGGCCGCCGTTGCTCCCCTCCACGATCCGGTGCCCGCTGATCAGCCCGTTGCCCGCCGAGTAGACCGTCTCGCGATCCTCGAAGGCGACGGTGATCGTGACGCTCGCCCGCAGCCCCTGGAGAAACGCCGAACGCCAGTCGCTGCCCGTCTGCCACGGCCGGCGCACCGTGACCTCGGCCGTGCGCCAAGCCCCAGGCATCACCTGTCCGGCCCTGCCGAAGGCGACCTCCCGCGCGACCTCGACCTCGCCGGCCAGGGCCGTCTTCACGCCCCCCGCGCCCGCGAGCGCGATGGTCGTCTCGACGACCGTCCCGGCAGGCAGGCCGCTGGCCGTTGGGGGCGTCTCCTCGGACCCGGCGTCGTCGGCCGTCCCCGCCGAGAGCGCCCGCACGGCCGCCGGCACGCTCCCGATCCGCGTCCGCGGCTCGAGCGCCGTCCACGCCCCCGCCCCGGCCGGGCGCACCTCCACGCCCAGCCACAGCGCCCCGCTCCGCCAGAACGCCCCGTCGCCGAAGTCCGGCATCACCGAGAACAGGCCGTCCTCCACCGCCACGCCCGCATGCTCCACCGGCCCGGCGAGCACCTGCCCGCCCGTCTCCTCCGAGTAGAGCGTCAGGCGCAGGTCGACCTCGCCCGAGGCGCCCCGCCCCCCGTCCAGCAGGCGCCCCTGGTAGCTGAACGCGGTCGTCTGCGCCGCGGCCCGCGATCCCCCTCCCGGCAGCAATCCCGCCCCAAGCAACAGCGCCGCCCCCACGCACACCGCACGCACCACGCCGGGCCTCCGCATCACGCCGTCCTCCTCGGGCGCCGCGAGCGGGGGCGCCGGCCCCCAAACTACCGGATTTCCCGGGCGCGGACCACGCCTTTCCGCCCGTCCCCCCGGCGACGGCTCCTCCTACACTCCGGATCCACGGGCCGGCGCCGGAACGCGGACCCCTCCCGCGGCTCTCCGCGTTCCCCGCACCCGCCCCGACCGAGCGCACGCACGACCCACGAGGAGCCTCCGATGCCCGCAACCGCGACCGGCGCCGCCACCGGAAGTCAGCCCATCACGATGACCGACCAGGGGCTGAGCGTCCCGAATCGCCCCATCATCCCCTTCATCGAGGGTGACGGCACCGGCCCGGACATCTGGAACGCCTCCGTCAAGGTCTTCGACGCCGCCGTTGAGAAGGCCTACAACGGCGAGCGGCAGATCGCCTGGCACGAGGTCCTCGCCGGCGAGAAGGCGTACAAGCAGACCAACAACTGGCTGCCCGACCAGACCCTCGAGGACTTCAAGAAGTACCTCGTCGGCATCAAGGGCCCGCTGACCACCCCCACCGGCGGCGGCATCCGCTCCCTGAACGTCGCCCTCCGCCAGATCCTCGACCTCTACGTCTGCCTCCGCCCCGTCCGCTACTTCAAGGGCGTCCCCAGCCCCGTCAAGCAGCCGGAGCTGACCGACATGGTCATCTTCCGCGAGAACACCGAGGACATCTACGCCGGCATCGAGTTCGAGCACGGCAGCGAGGACGCGAAGAAGTTCAAGGACCTCTTCCAGCAGGCCTTCCCCAAGCTCTACGGCAAGATCCGCTTCCCCGGCACGGCCGGCATCGGCATCAAGCCCGTCAGCCAGGAGGGGACCGAGCGCCTCGTCCGCGCCGCGATCCGCTACGCGATCGAACGCGGGCGCAA
>CAYMFP010000135.1:0-8264 GCA_964389385.1 uncultured Phycisphaeraceae bacterium
CGCGTCACGTCGCCGGGCAGGTTCTCCTTGGCGATCAGCCCGTCGGCGAGGTACTTCTCGAGCTGCACGAAGACGCCGCGCGGGAGCACGCCCGTGACGACGGCCGCGAACTCGTCCCCGATGTGCTTCTCGGCGAGCAGCTGGAGCACCAGGAACTGCCGCAGCTCGCGCTCGGCGGCCGCGGCGTTCTGCTCCGTCTGCGAGCAGTGCCGCCCGATCTCCTCGAGCTCGGACTCGGGCGGGCACTTGGGGTGCTCCATCATCTTGCGCCCGAGCTTCTTCCACTCCGCCTCGCTCGCGGGGAGCTTCGTGCCGTTGTCGGTCAGCTCCAGGAAGTGCTCGAGCGAGCGGTGGATCGTCAGGTCCGGGTAGCGGCGGATCGGGCTCGTGAAGTGGCTGTACGCGTCGCTGGCCAGCGCGAAGTGCCCGATCTGCGCCGGCGAGTACTCGGCCTTGGCGAGCGTGCGGAGGATCGCCATGTGCACCGCCGCGGCGGCCGGCGTGCCCGCCGTCGCGTCCAGCAGGGCCTGCATCTCCTCGCGCGTGGGGTTCTTCGGGATCTTGAACCCGGCGACCGTCGCGGCCTTCTGAAGGTTGTCGACGTCCCCCGGCACGGGCTCCGGGTGCACGCGCCGGATCGCCGGCACGCCGAGGTCGCGGAAGAGGCGGGCGACGACCTCGTTCGCCTCGACCATGAACATCTCGATCAGCGTGTGCGTGTACGCGTCGTCCTCTTCTTCGGCGTCGACCACGTGCCCGTTCTCGTCGAAGATGAGGTTCACCTCCTTCAGGTCGAGGTGGATCATCCCCGCGGCGTGGCGCCGGCGCTCGATCGCGCGGGCGAGCTGGTTCATCTGGTCGAGCGCGTCGAGCAGCTCCGGCGTGTAGTTCGGCTCGGTCCGGGCGTGCTTCTTCGCCTCCTCCTCCCACCCCTCCCCGCGGTCGATGATCGCCTGCGCCTCGAGGTACGTGAGCCGCTTGCTGCTCTTGATGAGCGTCTGCTTGCACCAGGCCCTGCGGAGCTTGCCGTGCCGGTCGTACCACATGAACGCGCTCTTGGCGAACCGCGGCACGCCCTCCTGGAGCGAGCAGATGCCGTTGCTCAGCAGCTCCGGCAGCATCGGGATCACCAGCCGCGGCAGGTAGACGGAGTTGCCCCGCGCGTAGGCCTCCACATCCAGCTCGCTCCCCTGCCGGATGAAGTGGGCCACGTCCGCGATGTGCACCCCCAGCTCCCAGCCCTCGAAGGCCCCGCCGGTCTCCGCCCGGGAGAGCCGGCGGATCGAGATCGCGTCGTCGTAGTCCTTCGCGTCCGGCGGGTCGATCGTCGCGATGAACGTCGACGTGATGTCGTCGCGCCCCGGCAGCGCCGACGCCCCCTCCCGCTCCCAGCGCGCGATCTCCTCCTCGAAGTACTCCGTCGCGGCCCGCGCGTCGAGCAGGCACCCCTCCGGGAACTCGCCCGGCAGGTCGTACGCCTCGATCACCGCCTGCGTCTCGACGTCGGGCATCCCCGCCTCGCCGAGCACCTTCGTGATCACCGCCTCCCCGAGCGAGCCCCCCTCGGGCATCCGCAGGAACTCGAAGACGACCTTGTCCCCCTCCCGGACGTTCTTGCTCCCCGCGTCCTTCAGCAGCACCGGCTGCTGGAGGGACTTGCCGTCCGGCTCGGCGAGGAACTGCGACCCCTGCTTGAAGACCGTCCCGGTGAAGTGCTGCCGCTTGCGCTCCAGGATCTCGAGGACCTCGCCCGAGAAGCTCTTCCCGGCGATCCGCTCCCCCCCGCCGCGGCGCTCACGCCCCCGGTCGCGCTCGTACCACACGCGGACCCGGTCCCCCGTGAGCGCGCTGCCCGTGTACTGCGGGGGGATGAAGATGTCCCCGTCCCGGCTCTTGACGTCCGGGATCACGAACCCGAAGCCCTTGGCCGTCCCGCGGAACTCGCCGACGATCTCCCCCTCGTCCGCCAGCTCCGGGAGCTGCACGTACCCCCGCTCGTCGACGTGGATCTTCCCCTCCGCCTCGAGCTGGCGCACCGCCTCCGCGAACTCGGCCGGATCGTCCACGCCGAGGTCCCGCACCAGCGTCGGCACGCGCGCCGGCTCGTAGGACTCGTGCTTGAGGTGCTGGAGGAGTCGGGCCTTGAAGCGGAGCGGCATAGGCGGTCTTCCTGGCGGGCGTTCTGCGGCCGCGGCGTCCCCCCGGGCCCGATCCTTCGGGCCCCGGAGCGGCGGATCGCCTCAGCAGGGTAGCCGTTCGCTCAGGACCGACCGATCGACGCCGCGTATTCCCGGATGCTGGCCCGGAACGGACGCGGACGCCACCCCAGGTGCCGCTCCGCCTTCGTCAGCGTCGCCACCACGTCCCGCTCGCCCATCCGGGCCATGCCCTCGTCGAACGGGAGCAGCCCGCCCAGCCCGACCGCCGCGGCCGCCCGGGCCTTCGCCGCCGCCGCCCGCCCGGGGATCCCGCGCGCACGGATGCTCTTGTTCGCCAGCGGCAGCGCGTCCCGCACGGCGTGCAGCATCTCCGGGAACGGCAGCTCCTCCGGGCCCGCCAGGTTGTAGATCTCCCCGACCGCCCGCTCGTTGTCGATCGCCCCGACGAACGCCGCCGCCACGTCGTCCACGTGCACCGGCGCCACGCGGGGCGCGACCACCCTCGGCACCCCCGCCTGCCCCGGCACGTACTCGGCCCGCGTGAAGTAGGGCATGAACAGGAACGGGAACGCCCGCCCCTCCGCCCACGTCCGCATCATCCCCGTGAACTCCCCGTCCGCCCCGTGGATCAGCGCCGGGCGGAAGATCGTCCAAGCCAGCCCGCTGTCCACCACCCGACGCTCGGCCTCGAACTTCGACTCCAGGTACGCGATCCCCGTGTTGTCCTGCACCCCCAGGGCCGACATGTGCAGGTGCCGCAGCACGCCCGCGGACCGCGCCGCCGAGACGATCGCCTCCGTCGCCTGCACGTGCATCCGCTCGAACGTCTGCCCGCCCGGAGCCTCCCGGATGATGCCGATCAGATGCACGGCCACGTCCGCCCCCGCGCACACCGCCGCCGGCGACCGCCCGTCCAGGATCTCCCCCTCGACGACCGCCAGACGCTCGTCCTTCGGAAGCACCCGCCCCGCCTTCTCCCGGTCGCGCACCAGCGCCCGCACCCGATGCCCCGCCCCCAGCAACGCCCGCACCAGGTGCCGGCCCACGAACCCGGTCGCCCCCGTCACCGCGACCGTGTGCGGCCCCTCGTGCTCGCGCAGGCGCCGCAGGTGGTCGCCCAGCGCGGCCTGCGCCGTCCGCGCGGCGTCCACCGACTGCTGGAAGGGTTCGACGTGGCTCGGCGGCTCGCCCTGGCGCTGAGGAGTGATGCGGCTCATGGCGGATGGTACGGCCGCGCCGCCGGACCCGGCCGCTCGCCCGCGGGCGCTCCGACCCCCTTCCACCTACCCTCTCCCGTGCCGCTGCGCGTCGAGAACCTCTGCTTCGGCTACGGGCGCGGCCGCGCGGTCCTGAGCGGGCTCTCGGCCGCGTTCGAGCCGGGCGGCGTCACCGCCCTCGTCGGGCCGAACGGCTCCGGGAAGTCGACGCTCCTCCGCCTGCTCCTCGGGCTGCTCCGTCCGCGCTCCGGGCGCGTCACGCTCGACGGGCGGGACCTCCTCCGCATCCCGGCTCCGGAGCGGGCGCGGCGCCTGGCTTTCGTCCCCCAGCGTCCGGCCGTTTCCTTCGCGTACCCCGTCCGACGCGTCGTCGCCTTCGGGCTGCACGCCGGCGCCATGCCCGGGCGCGACGCCGACCGCCGCGCGATGGAAGCCCTCGAGCGCCTCGGCCTCGCCGACCGCGCCGACGAGCCGTTCGGCACGCTCTCCGTCGGGCAGCAGCAGCGGGCCGCCCTCGCCCGGGCGCTGGCCCAGCTCGGCCCGGGGCTGGAGCGGGGCGGACCGCCCCTCTTCCTCCTCGTCGACGAGCCGACGAGCGCGATGGACCCCCGCCACGCGCTGGAGGCGATGGACCTGCTGCGCCGGCTCGCCGCCTCGTCCGTCGGCGTCGTCGTCGCGATGCACGACCTCTCGCTTGCCCGCCGATACGCGGACCGAGCCCTGGTCCTGGACAAGGCCGGCCGCTCCGTCGCGCACGGTCCGGCCGGGGCGGCCCTGGGCGCGGAGGTGCTCGAGCGGGTCTTCGGCGTCCGGTTCGCGGAGCTGCGCGACCCGGAGAGCGGGGCGGTCGCCGCCGTGCCCGTCGGGGCCGTTTCCCCCCCGATCGCGTGCTCAGGTGCAGAGGCGGGCACGCCCGGCTAGGCTTGCCGCAACGTGCTCCAGTTCCTCCTCAACAACGCGACGCTCCTGATTTTCCTGCTCCCGGTGCTCGTCTCGGGGCTGAACTGGCTGTCGCGCAAACTGAAGGAGCAGGCCGAGCTGAAGCGCCTGCAGCAGGAACGCGAGCGTCTGCGGCTCGAAGCGCTGCGCACGGGAAGGTTCGACGAAGCCGCGGCGCTCGCCGCCCGTCCCACTCCCCAAGCCGCGGCCGCGGCCGCCGCCGAGGCCGCCGAGCAGCAACGCCGCGAGCAGCTCGCCGAACTGGCGGCCCGCCGCCAGCGCCAGCTCGAAGAGCTTCGGCGTCAGCGTCAGGCCGCCTTGCAGCAGGCGGCCCAGCGCCAGGCCGGCGGTGTCGGGACACCCCCGGCCGTGCCCGGCCGGGTCGCAACGCCCGGGCACGCCGGCGCCGCGGCGTCGCCGGCCGCGGCCGCCGACCTCCAGCGCCGCCGCGCCGAGGCCCAGGCCCGCCTCCGGGCCCGACAGGAAGAACTCGCCCGGCAGCAGCGCGAGCGCCAGGACCGCGACCAGGCCGAGAGCCGCCGCCGCGCCGCGGCCGAGCAGCGGCGCCGCGACGCGGAGTCCGCCCGGCTCGAGGCGCCGGTGATCGCGCGGGATGTCATCGAATCGACCGAAATCGGGGGGGGTGGGCTCGTCGCGATGCCGCGCCCGGCCCAGCAAGGGCGCGTGGGCGGTCTGCCGGGCTTCGGATCGAGCCTCCAGCGGCGGGTCACCCCCGCCGAGCTGCGGCGCGGCATCGTGCTGGCGGAGGTCCTGAACCCTCCGGTGGCACTACGCGGCGATGCGGCCGCTCCTTGAAGAGCGGCACCTATTCACCGGATCGTGGGGTTTTGGCGCGCCGGCGGAGCAGCAGGTCCTCTGACCGGAGCATCATGCCGAAGAGCCGGACCTCGAGGCGATCCCGCTCCCGCAGGAGTTGCCCCCCGTCCACCCAAGCCAGCCGCGACCGCTCGATCGAGGCGGGTCCCAGCCGGACCATGATGTCCAGCCGCACCCGCTGCGTCGGCAGGATCGAGCCGGCGTAGGCGATCTCTTCCGGGCGGAGAAGTTCGATCTCCGACTCGGCCGTCCCCCGGCGTTCGGCGCCGTTCGCCCGGACGACCACGCCCGCCTCGCCCCGGACGACCTCGCCCGCCCGGAGCGTGCCGGGCATGACGAGCAGCGGGGGTTCGAAGGCGTACACGCCCAGTTCGCCGCGCCCGCCCGTCCGTCCCGTCGGGGCCATGAGTTCCAGCAGTTCCACGCTCCCGTCCGCCCGCCGGCGGAGACGCAACTCGCGCAGCACGTTGCCCTGTTCGTCGAGCGTCCGCTCCGTCCAGGCGTCCTCCGTTCCGGCCGCGGGCTCGATGATCCGCAGGCGATCCTCGACTTCCTGCTCCGCCGCGAGGTCGCTGGCGCGGAAGCGTCCCTGCCGGACATCGGGGCGGAAGAGCTGCCCGGCGCGGAAGGTCGCCGCGGGGTCCGTGGGCTCCGACGCGGCGGCCTCGCCGTCGAGACCGTGCGGGCCGCCGGACGGGGCGGCGCCGGTGCAGGCGGGGAGGGTCGGGACCAGGAGCAGCAGAAGCGGAGCGAAGGCGGCGGCACGGCTGGGCATCGGTCGAAGCGTAGCGTCCGCCGCCCGGGCTCCCGCGGAACTTTCACCGATCCGGGGCGGGGTGCCGATCTACCATCCCGACCCATGGCCGAACACCGAGCAAACCGGCTCCTGCGGAACGCGCTTGCGGGATCGGGCTGCACGGCGGCGGCCGCCGTCTGCCTCGCCGCGCTCCCCGGGTGCGAGGCGATCGAGAACATCCCCGCGGGGTCGAGCAGCATCCTCGCCGCGTTCCAGCCCCCCTCGCCGCAGCAGGCGGCGGAGTGGATGACCGACCCGTACGACGCGAACAACCGCTACCGCGGGACGCTGCTCATCGCGAACAGCTCCTTCGGGGGCGAGCCGATCTACGTCGACGCGTACCGGCGTCTGGCGAGCGACGAGGACGCCGGCGTGCGGGCGGCCGCGGCGCGGGCCCTCGCCCTCCACGGGCAGCCGCGCGACGTCGCGTCCCTCATCCCGCTGCTCAAGGACCCGGACCGGCTGGTCCGCCTCGAGGCGGCCCGCGGGCTGCAGCGGCTGCACGATCCGGCCGCGGTCGAGCCGCTGCTGCTGCGCCTGCGGGTGCCCCCGCCGGCGGGCGCGATCCCCGCGGGGGCCAGCCTGCTCGACTATGGGGAGGAGGACCCGCTCGTCCGGGCCGAGGCCGCCGACGCGCTGGGTCAGTACCGGCAGACGCGCGTGATCGAGGCCCTCATCGCGAGCCTGGACGACCCGAGCCTGGCGGTGAACGACGCGACGCTGCGGAGCCTGGCGACGCTGACCGGGCAGAACTTCGGGCTCGATCGGGCGGCGTGGGGCGCGTGGGTCTCCAACCGCCTCCCGGAGGGCGAGGCCGCCCTCTTCGCCGCGGGCGACGTCTACACCTACCCGACGTTCGAGCGCGGCCCGCGCCTGTACGAGTACCTCCCCTTGATCCCCGACCCGCCGAACGAGACGCCCGCGCCGCCCGTCGGCCTGCCCCGGCCGGGGCTCCAGGAGTGAGGGAGCGGGGGGCGGGAACCGGCATCCGGCGAGCGGCACCGGGAACGGCTCGAGCGTGGGTGGCGGGGCGGGGGGAGTGACGAGATCCGCATGCTCGCGATTCGTACCGACGGCCAAGCCCCCTTCCTCGACCGGTCCGCGCCCGAGCCGGCGCCGGGGGAGGGCGAAGCGCTCGTCCGGGTGATCCGCTGCGCGGTGGACGCGACGGACGTGGCGGCGGCCCGGGGCGATTACGGGTTCCGCGGGGTGCTGGGGCGGATGTTCGTCGGCGAGGTGGTCGAGGTGAGCGGGGGCGGAGTGGGCGGGGCCGGAAGGGGTGGGGCCGGGCGGGGTGGGAGCGGGATCGGGCCGGGGCGCCGGGTCGTCTGCGGGATCAACGTCGTCGATCCCCGGACGGAGCTGGCGCGGCGCGGGCTGGGCATCCACGACCCGCAGCGGCGGGTGATCGGGCTGCGCGGGCGCGACGGGTGCCTCGCGGAGCGGATCGCGGTGCCGATGCTGAATTTGGCTCCGGTGCCCGACGGGATCGACGACGAGCGGGCCTGTCTCGCCCAAGCGGTCGCCGACGCCGTGCACGCTTCGCGGATGACCCGCCTGGAGGGGAAGGGGTTCGTGACGGTGCTGGGCGACTCGCCGGCCGCGCTGCTCTGCGCGCAGGTGATGGTGCGGCTGAACAACACGGTGCGGGTCATCGCGCCGACCGACCGCCGTTTCGCCCTGTGCGAGCGGTGGGGGGTGCGGCACCGGCTGCTCGGCGAGATCGGGCTGCGCGAGGACCAGGACGTCGTGATCGAGTGCACCGGCACGCCGGAGGGGGTGGCGACGGCCCTGCGCCTGGTGCGTCCGCGCGGGAAGGTCGTTCTCAAGGCCGACCCGCTCCCGGTGCCGGGGCTGCCCGTCGAACGCGGCGGCGGGGCCGACCTGACGCCGGCCGTCCTGAACGAGGTGGAACTGCTCGGCGCGCGCGACGGGAGCATCAGCGAGGGGCTGGAAGCGCTCGCCTGGGGCGCCGAAGCCGGCCGGCCCTCCGCTCGCCACGCGCTCGACGTGGAGGGCCTGATCACCGCCCGAACGCGCCTGGCGGACGGCGTCGCCTGCCTCCGCTCGGCCGCCGAGGAAAACGCTCTCACGGTCTCGGTCGCTTGCGGTTGATCGCCGCGCCCGCGGCGTGAAACCGGCGATCCGGCTTCCCAAGCAGCGTCCTGACGCTGCGCCGAACGACGCCGCGTTTCCGGAGGCACGCCATGAGCCAGGCCGACACCCCCCGCGTGATCTACGTCCGCGACACGTCCAACACTGCCGGGCTCGTGGGGTTCATCCTGTCGCTGCTCGGGATCCTCGGGACCTGCGGGC
>CAYMFP010000136.1:0-8231 GCA_964389385.1 uncultured Phycisphaeraceae bacterium
GGGGGGGGGGGGGCCCCCCCCCCCCCCCCCGCGCGGGGGGGCGGGGCGGGGGGGGGGGGGGGGCACGGGGGGGGGGGGCGGGGAGCGTGGAAGTGCGGGCCGCGCGGGACATCGACTACGCGGAGGTGCGGGCGGTGCTGGCGGAGATCCGGGACGCGGGCGTGCCGCGCGTCACTCTCGTGGCGGAGCAGCGATGAGCGAGGGCGCGGGCGAGATCCCCCCCACCGCTCCCGCCCTGCCGGACGCGGGCCGGCGGGCGCGCCGCCCGTGGCGCCGGCGCGACGCGCGCAGCGTCTACGAGGAGCACGCGGGCCCGAACATGACGCCGATGGTCGACGTCGTGCTCGTGATCCTCGTCTTCTTCATGGCGAGCACCGTGATCCTCGGGCCGGAGTTCTTCCTGCGGGCGGTGCTGGCGGAGGAGACGCCGCGCGACGCCGCCCCGGCCGGCCCGGACCTCAGCCTCCCGCCGGCGGAGTTCCTCATCCGCCTCGAGCCCTCCCCCTCCGGCACGCGGGCGACGGGGCTCGGGCTGCGGGGCGTCGGCCTCGCGGAGATGCGCGCGGCGCTCGCGGGGCTGCCGGGGCGGCTCGGCTCGACCGAGGAGCTGCTCATCACGATCGCCCCGGCCGACGGCGTGCCGTACCAGGACGTCGTGACGATCCACGAGGCGGCGCTGGACGCGGGCTTCCCGAACGTGGCGCTGCGATGAAGCTCCAACGCCTCTCTGCGAAGCCGCGATGTGCTCTTCACCACGGAGAGCACAGAGACCACAGAGGAGAGGAACGGGGCCGAGGAGAAGAGGACACCTGCGTCAGCGCCTGAACGCCTCCTCTCCTGACCCGGTCTTCTTCGCTGTGCTCTCCGTGATCAACGTTCCCCGTCCGACCCACCGAGAACCGCACGTCCCTACCCCTGCCGCGGGCGGGCGAAGATCTGGAACTTGTGCCCCTGCGGGTCGAGCCCGCGCTCGCGGCAGATCCGGTCGCGGATCTCGACCAGCTCCGGGATCTCGATCGCCTCGACGTCGCCGTTCTCGATGTTCACCAGCAGCGTGTTCGGACGCTGCCCGTACGCGAGCTGGTAGTGCGACTGGTCCTTGTCGAGCAGCACCGACTGGATGATCCCGTAGTCCTCGAGCAGCTTGAGCGTGCGGTAGATCGTCGCCTTGCTCACCCGCAGCGGGATCCGGCCCGGGCCGCCCTCGCGACCGGCCTGGTTCACGCGGTCCAGGAGCGTGTCGGCCTCGAACAGCCCGTCCAGCTCGATGATCGTGTTCAGGATGTGCGCGCGCTCCGGGGTGTACTTCTGCCCGTCGGCCTTCAGCCTCCGCCGGAAGACCGCGCACAGCGGCTCGATGATCTCGATGTCCTCCCGATCCGGGTCGAGGTTCGTCGCCTCTCCGAGTTGGGACGGCAGCGGCTCCAACGGCATGCGGCATGGTAGTCTGCGCACGTGCGACGACACGCCCGAAGACTCCTGACGCTGCTGGCGGCCTGCGCGCCCGTCTGGGCGTCCGGGTGCGGCCCGCGCGGCGGAGCCCCGGCGCCGCCGCCCACCTCACCCGCCCCACCCGCCCCACCCGTCACCGCCCCCGAAACGTCGGACACGGCCTCCGAGCCCGCCCCGGTCCCTTTGTATGTGGCGGTTCCGTCCGGCGCGCCGGCCCTGCTCGGGGCGCTCGGCGCGGCGGCGGGGGAACGAGCCGAGGCGTCCGAGCCCGCGGCCTCGGATCTGGAGATCCTCACGCCCGGGCCGGGCTCGCAGGCCGACGCGTCCGACGGAGCGGCGTGGCGCACCGACCGCGTGGTGCTCGTCGCGACGCCGGGCTCGTCCCTGCGCGCGATCGACCTCTCCCGCGGGCGGGCGCCGGTGCTCCTGCCGGCCGAGCCCGGGCCCGTGCGCGACTGGGCGCTGGAGGCGCTCGGCCGGCGCGGGCTCGTCGACACGCTCGGGCCGCGGGCCCGCTGGACGCCGGGGTCCGTGGCGGAGGGCGTCGCGGCCTCGAACGAACCGGTGCTCGGCATCACGCTCGCCTCCGACGCCGAGGCGGCGGGGCTGCGGGCGATCGCGGCGCTGACGGAGGACGAGATCGAGCACAAGCTCCGCGCACGCACGCCGCGCGGGCATGATCTGCTCGCTCGTCTCGCCGAAAACCCCGGCGCGTCCGACGCCGGCGGGCGCTGATCTAGACTCTCCGCCCGTGTCTGCCCCCGTCTCCAGCACGCCGATCAGCCTCCCCCCGCGCACCGTCGCGGCCGGGGGCATCACCGCCGGCGTGGGGCTGCTCGCCGCCCTGGTCTTCCCCTTTCTTGGGCAGAACCCGGCGGGGCTGGCGGGCGGCGTGACGGTGATCGCCAACCTCTTCTTCGCGGGCTGGCCGGTCGCGGCGTACCTGGCCGCGGGGGTCGGGTGGGGGCGTCTGCTCCGCCCGCTGCTGCGGGAGTCCGAGGAGGCGTGGACGCTCCAGGCCGCGGGGGGGATCGCGCTGCTCCTGACGCTGACGCACGCGCTCGCGGCGCTCGGGCTGCTCGGGGCCGGTGTCGCGTGGGGCGTGGTGCTCGCGGGGCTCGCGGTGCTGGCTCACCAGCTCGTCTTCGGCGGGCGGAGCGCGGAGCCCGTGCCGCCGCGGCTCGGGCCGGACCGGCTGACGCTCGCGATGATCGCGTGCGCCGCGCTGCCGGTCGCGCTGACGCTCGTCGCGGCCTCGACGCCGCCGGGGTGGCTGTGGGATTCGGAGTTCGGCGGGTACGACGTGCTCTCGTACCACCTGATGCTCCCGCAGGAGTGGCTGCAGGAAGGGCGTCTGCGCCCGCTCGGGCACAACGTCTACTCGTGGCTGCCCTCGTACCTCGAGGCCGCGTTCCTGCACCTGGCGCTGCTGCTCAGCGCTCCGGCCCGCCCGGGGGGGCTCGCGGCCGGCGGGGGCGAGGCGTTGCTCGCGGCGCAGTACCTGCACGCGGCGTTCGGGGTGCTTACGGGGATCTTCACGGCCCGGCTCGTGCGCCGCCTGCTGCTCGACCGCGACACGAGCCCGGTGTGGGCGGACCGCGCGGGGGCCGCGGCCGCGCTGTTCGTCCTCGCCACGCCGTGGACCGTCGTCGTCGGCTCGATGGCGTACAACGAACTCGGGGTGACGGCGCTGGCGGCGGCGGCGCTGCTCGCCTGCGTGGACGCACGCCTCGGCCCGGCGAGGCGCGGGGCGCTCGCGGCGCTGCTCGTGGGGGTCGCGTGCGGCGTGAAGCCGACGGCGCTGCTCTTTGTGGCGCCGCCCGCGGCCCTGCTGCTCGCGGGGACGGTCCCGCCGCGGCGGTGGTGGCGCGTGGCCCTGGCGGGCGTGCTCGTGGGGCTGCTGACGCTCGCGCCCTGGCTCGTGCGCAACGCCGTGCACGGGGGCAACCCGGTCTTCCCGCAGCTCACCGACCTCTTCGGCACGGCCCACTGGGCGCCCGAGGCCGTGGAGCGTTACCGCGGCGCGCACTCGTTCGACGGCACGACGCTCGACCGGCTGCGGCTGCTCTTCGCCTCCGACCCGGGCGCGAGGCCGGGAGCGCCCGACGTCGAACGGCTGCGCGGGTTCGCGAACCCGCAGTGGGCGGCGTTCCTCCCGGCCGTGCTGGCGGCGTTGGGCGTCTGCTCGGCCTTCGCGCGGGTGCGGTGGGCGGCGGTGCTGCTGGGCGCCGGGCTGGCCGCGCAGCTCCTCGCGTGGCTCTTCCTGACGCACCTCCAGTCGCGGTTCCTCGTCCCCGCGCTCCCGGTCGGGGCGGTGCTGCTCGGGCTGGCGATCGCCGCCCCGGGCGGGGCGAAGGCCCGCACGGGCGTGCTCGTGCTCGCCCTCGGCGCGTCCGCGGTGCAGGTCGGCGTTTCGGTGGTCAACTTCGCGGGGCAGCGGGGGGGGCAGCCGACGTCGGCCCTCGTCCAGGGGCTTCCGGTCCTCCGCGGCGACACGATGCCCGACGACCCGCACGGGCGGGCCACGCCGATGTCCTTCCTCAACGCGACGCTCATCGGGCCGGGCGACCGCGTGCTGCTCATCGGCGACGCGGCCCCGCTCTACTACCAGGCGGACGTCGCCTACGCCACGGCCTACGACCCCTCGCCCCTCTCGGACGCGATGGCCGCGGGCGACGACCCCGCGGACTGGGCCCGCGCCCTCGCCGGTGCCGGGTACACGCACGCGCTGATCGACTTCGGCGAGGTCGCCCGCCTCCACCGCTCGGGATTCAGCGATCCCCGTCTGAGCCCCGAGGCGGCCGCGGCGCTCGCGGGAGTGCTTGATCCGATCGCCGCGTGGGACGGCGGGCGCGTCGCCGTCTTCCGCATCCCGAACGCCGGCGAGCAACAGGACCGACGGTGAGCGAGCACCTGATCGACCAGCGCGTGGAGCGGGCGGCGGAGCCGGATGCGGTGCGGGCCGTGCAGCGCCGGGCGTCGCCGTGGCGGCTCGCGGCGCAGGCCGTCGGCTTCATCGCCGGGCTCGGGCTGCTGGCGTGGGCGATCGTCGCGGCGTTCGGGCCGGAGGAGAACCGGGCGCAGCTCGCGCGGCTGGGGCAGGCGCCGTGGTGGGAGGTCGCGGCCCTGCTCGGGCTCAACGCCGCCACGCTCGTGATCAACGGGCTGATCTTCTGGCTGGTGATCCGCCCGGAGCGGCGGCTCGACGCGGGGGGCGTGCTCGCGACGAACGCGATCGCCAGCTTCCTGTCGCTGCTCCCGTTCAAGATCAGCCTGCTCGCGCGTCTCGCGGTGCACACGCGCCGCGACCGGCTGCCGATCCTGATGATCATGGGGTGGCTGGCCGCGTTCGGCGTGACGCTGGCGATCGTCTTCGGCCCGGTGGTCGGCGCGAGCCTCGGGCGCGAGCGCGTCGACGCGGCCTGGTGGGGCGTGGTCGTCGGCGGCGTGGTCGCGCTGCTCGCGCTCACGGTCGGCGTCTCCCGCGCCCTCGCCGGGCGGCGCGGGCTCGAGCGGCTGCACCGGCTCCTCGATCCGCTCGCGCGCGGGCCGCTGCGCCCGATGCTGCGATCCACCGCCTTCGCGAACCTGCACGCGGTCTTCGGGATGCTCGCCCACCCGGGGACGGTGAGCCTGGCGATCCTGCTCCGCTGCGCGGACTTCGCGGTCCAGGTCGGACGGTTCGTCACCGCCGGGGCGGTGCTCGGGATCGCCCTCGGCTGGGAGGACGCGATCCTCATCACCGCGACCTACTACGCCATCGGCGCCGTCTCCCCCTCGGGCAACCTCGGCACGCGCGAGGCCGGCACGATCGCCCTCGCGCAGGGGCTCGACCTCGCGGCCGGCGGAAGCGCGGGCGGGAACCCGATCGCGGTGATCGTGCTGCTCGTCACGGCCTCGGAGACGCTGGTCAACCTCGTCGGCGCCATCGCGGGGGGCGCCTGGATCCGGCTCGACCGCATCCTCACCGGCCGTTCCCCCACCCCCACCCCCGCCACGCCCGACCCGGCGCTCGACGCGGGCCGGGGCGAGCCCGGGGCCGGCGACCGCTAGCATCCCGCCCCATGCGGATCGCCCTCTGCCGCTTCAACCCGACCGTCGGCGCCGTGGAACGCAACGCCGAGGCGATGATCGCCGCGGCCCGCCGCGCGGCCGGCGAGGGGGCCGACCTGATCGTCTTCTCCGAGCTGGCGGTCTGCGGCTACCCCCCGCGCGACCTGCTCTTCGAGGAGGGGTTCGTCGAGCGGTGCGAGCACGCGGCCGCGGAGGTGGGGCTCGGGGCGGCCGGGGACGGATCGCGCTCCCCCACCGTCATCGTCGGGACGCCCGCGCGGTGCGACCGGGGGACGCGGATCACGAACACCCTGCTCGCCTTCCGCGGGGGCGAACGGGTCGTCCGATACGACAAGCGGCTGCTCCCGACGTACGACGTCTTCGACGAGGACCGGTACTTCGAGCCGGGGGACCGCGCGGTCGTGGTCGAGGTTCCCGCGGGCGACGGGCGCCGCTGGCGCGTGGGGCTCTCGATCTGCGAGGACCTGTGGCAGGGGGCGGACGCGGGGCAGGCCGACCGGTACCCCCGCGAGCGATCGCACGGCGGGGCGGGGGCGCCGGCGGACGGGGGGAGCGAGGCCTCGCCGCTCGCGGAGCTGGTCGCGGCGGGGGCGGAGCTGATCGTCTCCGCCTCGGCGAGCCCGTTCGTGCGCGGCAAGGCCCGCCGGCACCGGGAGCTGCTCGCCCGGCACGCGAGCACGCTGCGCGTCCCGGTGGCGTCGGTGAACCAGCTCGGGGCGAACGACGACCTGATCTTCGACGGGGCGGCCGAGGTCTGGGGCCCGGACGGGGCGATCGCCGCGGGGGCCGAGTTCGAGGACGGGCCGGTGCTCGTGGACCTGAACGGCGCGAACCGCGTGCACCCCGCGCTCGACGACGATCAGGCCTTCTTCCGGGCGCTGACGCTCGGCGTGCGGGACTACGTGCGGAAGACGGGGTTCCGCGAGGCGTGCATCGGGCTCTCCGGGGGGATCGACTCGGCGCTGACGGCCGTGATCGCCGCGGCGGCGCTGGGGCCCGAGGGGGTTCTGGGGGTGAGCCTGCCGTCGCGGTACTCGTCGGAGCATTCGCGGAGCGACGCGGAGGCGCTGGCGGAGAACCTGGGGATCCGGATGCTGCGGGTGCCGATCGAGGCGGCCCACGCGGGGCTGGGGGCGGTGGCGGACGACGCGTTCGGGCAGCTCGGGGAGCCGCGGCTCGGGGAGGTCCGCCCGGACCTGGCGGACGAGAACCTGCAGTCGCGGATCCGCGGGACGACGATGATGGCGATCGCCAACCGGCGGAACGCCCTGGTGCTGACGACGGGGAACAAGAGCGAGTACGCCGTCGGCTACGCGACGCTGTACGGGGACATGAACGGGGCGCTCGCGGTGCTGATGGACCTGCCGAAGACGCGGGTGTACACGGTCTCGCGGTGGGTGAACGAGCACCACGCGGCGCTCGGGTTCCGCGTGCCCCCGATCCCGGAGGGGACGCTGACCAAACCGCCGTCGGCCGAGCTGGCGCCGGGGCAGAAGGACGAGGATTCCCTGCCGCCGTACGAGCGGCTGGACCGGATGATCGAGCTGCTCGTGGAACGCCGGCGGACGCCGGAGAGCGTGATCGCGGAGACGGGGTACGCCGAGGACGAGGTGCGGCGGGTGGCGCGGCTGATCCGGATCAACGAGTACAAGCGCCGCCAGGCGGCGATCGGGCTGAAGGTGACGAGCGTCGCCTTCGGGCCGGGCCGGCGATACCCCGTCGCCCGGGGGTGAGCCGGGAGACGGGGCGGAAATGGAGTTGGGGTGAAGCGGGGCGGGGTGGGGTGGGGTCAGCTGCTGCCTTCGCGCATGCGTTTGACGCCGGCGGGGAAGGGGTAGTGCGGGAAGACGCCGACTTCGGGGCTGCCCCACATGCGCGGGCTGGGGTAGACGTCGCCGCGGAAGCCGGACTCGTGCATGGTGCGGAGGACAGTCTCGAAGCTCGGCTCGCGGCCGTCGTCGTCGATCAGGCGGTTCGAGCGGGCCCCGAGGAAGGAGACGGAGCAGACGGGGAGGCGGTCGGCCCGGTTCTCGAGCATGCGGGCGACGGTCTTGAGGCCGTGGGCAAGGTCGCGGAGGGTGAAGTATCCCTGACCGTGGGGGCGGAGGATGGCGAGGATGAGGGTGCGGTCGAGGTCGTACTTGAGGACGTAGGGCTGCTGGTCGCGTCCGGCGTGGACCTGGACGGACTGCTGGAACATGCGGGCGAAGCTGGTGACGGCCTTCTCGTTCCACTGGCTCGGGGGGATGAGCTGGACGAGCTGCGAGATGATGCCGTGGGTGTTGTCCTCGTCGTTGACGCCGCAGACGACGGTGCGGTAGCGGCCCTCGATGACGTCGGTGAGCATGTCCTGCCCCCAGAGGATGCGGAGGCGGTGGTGCGGGAGGGTCTCGTCGCGCGGGGTGCCGGGGAGGAGGGAGACGCGGTCGAGGGCGTCGCCGGAGATGAGGTCGTCGGCGCCGTCGTCGTAGATCCGGGGGCCGGCGTGGGCGGAAGCGGTGTGGTCGGAAGATGTCGGGACGGTGGTCGGCATGGGATCCCTCCTGAAGGCGCGGGAGTTTCTGTCAGCGATGCCAGCATACTGTCGGCGGGCGGCGATCAGATGCGGCACCTGATGGAGAGAGGGAGATTTGTTGCGGGCGCCGCGGCGCGTGCCTGCGGCACGGGGGCGCTGAGGAGCCGCCGCGGGAGGAGGTGGGGCGCCG
>CAYMFP010000137.1:0-8169 GCA_964389385.1 uncultured Phycisphaeraceae bacterium
ACGCCGACGTGGACGGCAGCCACATCCGCACGCTGCTGCTCACGTTCTTCTTCCGCCAGATGCCCGACCTCATCCGCCGCGGGCACGTCTACATCGCCCAGCCCCCGCTCTACCAGATCACGCGGAACAAGAAGGTCCGCTACGTCGTCTCCGACCGCCTCCTCGGCGACACGCTCACCGAGCTGGGGCTCGACGGCTCCGTCCTCCAGATCCGCGACGTCGACGGCTTCACCCCCGAGGGCGACGTCACCGGCGAGCCCCCCGTCGTCCGCACGCTCGAGGGGCACGAGGCCGAACGCGCCGTCCACCTGCTCCGCCGCCTCATGGAACTCGTCGAGATCGCCGAGCGCCGCGGCGTGCGCTTCCCGGACCTGCTCGCCGCCCGGCGCGACGGACGCCTGCCGACGCACAAGGTCTCCGCCGGCCCCGCGAACGTCTACGCCTGGAGCGAGGCCGAGGCCCACGCCCTCGTCGACCGGCACGGGTGGAAGCTCGCCGACGCGGACGCCGACGAGCCCGACGGGTCGGATACGCCCGACGCCCCGCACGGCGTCGACGCCTCCGCGAACGGGCAGGCGGCCTCCCCCGCCTCCGAGAACGGACAGGCCGCCCTTCCCCCCGCGCCCCGCACCGCCGCGGTGGTGCGCGAGCTGCACGAGAACCGCGAGCTGGAACGCCTGTTCGTCGAACTCGCCGGCCTCGGCATCTCGATCGACGACTTCGCCCTCCTCCAGGAGGAGTCCGTCACCGGCGAGCGCCTCCCCGCCAAGTACGCCTGGGTGACCGAGAAGTCCGGCAAGCCCGCCGCCCTCCCCCAAGCCGGCGACGGCGAGTCGGACGGGAGCGACGAGGCCGCCGTCCAGGCCCCGACCGGGCGCGTCGTCGAGTGCGCCAACCTGCCGGCGATCCTCACCGGGCTGCACCAGATCGGGCGCCGCGGCATGGAGATCAAGCGGTTCAAGGGCCTCGGCGAGATGGACGCCGAGCAGCTCTGGGAAACCACCATGGACCCCTCCGTGCGCACCCTCCTCCGCGTGACGTGGGAGCAGGCCGGCGAGGCCGACGGGCTCTTCAGCCTGCTCATGGGCGAGCAGGTCGAGCCCCGCCGCAAGTTCATCGAGGACCACGCCCTCGAGGTCAAGAACCTCGACGTCTGACCCGTTCCCCCCGTCCCCTCCCCCGCGCCACCCGCCGGCGCAGGTCCGGAAACGCGCGATCGCCTCACGGGCCCCCCCGGATCGGCCGATAGCCGATCGGCTCAGGTCCACCGGAGGGTCGCGTGGCTCACAGGATCCCCGAGGTCGCGACGCCCGTCGGGCGCCTGAACTCGATCAACGCCGAGGGACGGTCGCTCGACGCCCTCATGGACGCCCTCGAGCAGCGCGGCGGCGGCGGGCAGCGCGTCTTCGCGCGCTGGCCGTTCCGCATCCCCTCCATGCCGGTCCGCCTGACGCACCCCGGCGGCACGCAGACCGAGATCCGCCTCGCCTGCCGCAACCTCTCCGCGGGCGGCGCCTCCCTGCTCCACAACGGCTTCCTCTACCCGGACACCCCCGCCGCCCTCGTCCTGCCCCGCCTCAACGGCCCGCCGGTCGTCGTCCCCGGACGCGTCGTGCGCTGCCGGCACGTCGCGGGGGTCATCCACGAACTCGGCATCCAGTTCCAGCGGTCGATCGACCTGCGCGAGCACCTCGCGCAGGACCCGGAGGAGCCGCTCTACACCCTCGAATCCGTCAAGCCCGAGCGCCTCGCCGGCAGCCTGCTGCACCTCGAGCCGGACCCCGCCGAGGGACGCATCCTCGGGCAGGCGTTCGCGCAGACGAGCGTGCGCGTGCGCCGCGCAGCAACCGCCCAGGCCTGCGCCGCGGCCGTCGAGACCGAACCGCCGCACGTGGTCGTCGCCTCCTGCGACCCCCGGGCCCTCGGCGTGCTGCGGGGGCTCGCGGACCAGATGCCGCTCCGGGCGGTGGTGCTCGTCGGCGAGCGGCTCGACGCCTCCGTGGTGCGGGCGCTGCGCTCGGACGGCCCGCCCCTGCGGGTGGACGCGTTCCTCCGCCGCCCGCTGGATCCGGCGGTCGCCCTGCGCACGCTGGCCGACTTCCTGCCCGATGTGGAAGAGGAGAAGGCCGCGCGCAACGGCGGGGTGCGGCTCGACCCGGCGATGGCCCCGCGCCTGCGGATGGACCTGATCTCGCACGCGATCGACCTGGAGGCGGCCGTGCGCCTGGACCGCCCGCTCGAGGCCTTCGCGGCCTGCCGGGAGATCGGCTCGCTGGCGGAGAAGCTCGGGGTGCAGCAACTGTCCGCGGACGCGACGGCGCTGGCCGACCGGCTGGCCGCGAACCCGGACCTGTCCGGCGAGACGCAGCACGCCCGCGACCTCGTCGCCCTCTGCCGGGATGCCTGAAAGAACCCCACTCGACCAAGACCCCCGCCCGCCGCCCACTCCACCGGATCAGGGGAGCGCCGGCGGTGATCGGTCGCACCCGCGGGCGCGCGTCTCAGACAAGGGTGACCGACGGGATTCGAACCCGCGACATCCTGGACCACAACCAGGTGCTCTGACCTACTGAGCTACGGCCACCGTCCACGGGGAGGACCGCGATCGGACCTCCGCGTCGGTCCCCCCGGGCGAGGCCGGGACGTTCCCGGGAACGCCCGTCCGCGGTCTTCTCCGGACTTCCGGGAGTTCTGCGGGTCGGCGGGACTACGATCCCACGATACGACGCGCTGCACCGGCGGTCAACGTGCGGTCCGGGCCCGGATTCCCGGCATCGATGTCGATTTCGCTCGGATGCGGGGACAGAATCGCCCGTTTGAAGGCCCGCCGCCGAAGGGGGACGTGTGAGCAAGTTCGATCTGCAAGGTCTGGGTCTGGAAGTCGCCACCGTGCTGCGGAACGCCGAGCCGGCGCGCCTGTACGAGGAGGCGATCCGTTACGAGCCCGGCACCAGCATCGCCGACACCGGCGCGCTGGTCGCCTACTCCGGGAAGAAGACGGGGCGCTCGCCGAAGGACAAGCGCGTCGTCCGCCACCCGGATTCGGAGGGCGACATCTGGTGGGGCCCGGTGAACTTCCCGCTCGAGGAGATGAGCTTCAACGTCAACCGCACCCGGGCGATCGACTACCTGAACACGCGCGACCGCCTCTACGTCGTCGACGGGTACGCCGGGGCCGACCCCGCGCACCGCCTGAAGGTCCGCGTCATCTGCGCCCGCCCGTACCACGCGCTGTTCATGTGGAACATGCTCATCCGCCCGACGGACGCGGAGCTGGCGGAGTTCGGCGAGCCCGACTTCACGATCCTCAACGCCGGCGCCTTCCCCGCGAACCAGTACACGCAGGGGATGACCAGCACGACCTCCGTCGGGCTCTCGTTCGAGCGTCGCGAGCTCGTCATCCTCGGCACCGAGTACGCCGGCGAGATGAAGAAGGGCGTCTTCACGGTCATGAACTACCTGATGCCCAAGCGGGGCATGCTCAGCATGCACTGCTCGGCGACGGCCGACCCGGAGACCGACCGCTCCAGCCTGCTCTTCGGCCTCTCCGGCACCGGCAAGACGACGCTCTCGGCCGATCCGAAGCGCCTCCTCGTCGGCGACGACGAGCACGTCTGGACCGACACCGGCATCTTCAACATCGAGGGCGGGTGCTACGCCAAGGCGATCAACCTGACCGAGGAGAACGAGCCGGACATCTTCCACGCGATCAAGTTCGGCGCGGTCATGGAGAACGTCGTCTTCGACGACGAGCACCACCACGTCGACTTCACCAACGTCTCCATCACCGAGAACACCCGCGTCGCCTACCCGATCGACTACATCGCCAACGCGAAGATCCCCAGCGTCGCCGGGCACCCGACCGACGTCATCTTCCTGACGTGCGACGCCTTCGGCGTCCTCCCGCCCGTCAGCAAGCTCACCGCCGAGCAGGCGATGTACCACTTCATCTCCGGCTACACCGCCAAGGTCGCCGGCACCGAGATGGGCGTCACCGAGCCGCAGGCGACCTTCTCCGCCTGCTTCGGCGCCCCCTTCCTCGTCTGGCACCCCGCCAAGTACGCCGAGCTGCTCGCCGAGAAGATGCGCACCCACAAGGTCAACGTCTGGCTCGTGAACACCGGCTGGTCCGGCGGCGGCTACGGCGTGGGCAGCCGCATCAAGCTCCGCCACACCCGCGCCATCATCGACGCCATCCACTCCGGCGCCCTCGCCGACGCCCCGACGCAGGCGGACCCGCTCTTCGGCATCCACGTCGTGACGCAGGTGCCCGACGTCCCGGGCGAGATCCTGATCCCCCGGAACACCTGGGCGGACAAGGACGCCTACGACGCCGCGGCCGCCAAGCTCGCCGGCCTGTTCGTCGAGAACTTCAAGAAGTACGCCGAGGGCGCCAGCCCCGAGGTCCGCGCCGCCGGCCCCAAGGCCGCCGAGCACGCCCACGCCTGAGGCGGCGCCGGTCCCCGGCCGGCAAACCCGCCGATCCCGCGTCCGTCGATCTCCAGAGCCCCGCCGTCACCGGCGGGGCTTTTCTTTCGCGCACGCCGCCCCTCCCTTTGCACCCCCGCCGCCCGCGGGCGATACTGCCGCGCATGCACGCCCCGCACACCCGCACCGAGATCCCCGGCGGCGTCCGCATCGACATGCCCCCGAGGGACTTCGGCGAGACGCGCCTCCCCCGCATCTTCTTCATCGTCTTCGGGGCCGTCTTCGCCCTCCTCCCCGCCGTGGGGATCGGCGGCGTGGCCGCCGGCTTTTTCCGCTCCGGCGCGTGGTGGGTCGCCGCCCCGGCCGTGCTCCTCGTCCTGCCGTTCATCGGCATGGGCCTCGGGATCATGCTCCTCGGGATCGGCGCGTTCTCGTCGCGCTCGTGGGTCGAGGTCCGGCACGATTCGATCACGGCCCTCGATCGCGTCGGCCCGGTCACCTTCCGACGCCGGCGCCGCGCCCGGCTTACGGGCATCGACATCGCCTCCTCGCCGGTCGAGGTGAACGGCCGCCCTGTCGAGTCCGGCTCCCTGGCCGAGGCCGCCGCCCTGAAGCTGGAGTTCGAGGGCGCCCGCCCGCTCGTCGCCCTCGCGCTCTACCGGGCCCCGGCCCTGCGCCCGGCTGCGGAGGCGCTCGCGAGGGACGCGGCCCGCCTCGGCCTGGCCGCGGCCGTGCTCCCGCCGCGGGCCGACCTGCCGATCGAGGCCCCGGAGGTCGCCGCCGCGCAGAGGCCGTCCGCCGAGCGTCTGGTCGCTGGCGTCCGCATCACCGAGTCCCGCGTCGACGGCGACCCGCTGAACCCGATCGACCTCCCCGAGCCGCCCGCGGACACGAAGATCCTGCTCGAACAGACGCCCGACGGTCCCACGATCACGCTCCCGCCCATGGGCCTCCGGAAGGGCAGCAAGGGGCTCTTCGGCTTCGCCATTGCCTGGAACGCCTTCATCCTCGTCTTCTTGATCATCAGCGGCGTGATGCTCTTCGCGCCGGGCGTGCAATGGCAGAACGGCGCACCGCCGTCGGCGGGCTTCAAGGGGGCGTTCGTCGTGGTCCCCATGCTTTTCCTCGGCGTGGGCGTCGGCATGCTGCTCCAGGCGATCCGCATGGGCCGGCGCCGCGCCGTGCTCGACGTCGTCGGCGACGCGTTGCTCATCACGCGCCGCTCACCGTTCGGCGGATCGGTCCTCAGCGTGACGCGCGACCAGATCCGCTGGATCGCCGTCCGCCCGAGCGGGACGGAGGTGAACGACCGCCCGCTGCACGAACTCCAGATCCAGCTCACCGAGAAGATCGAGGACGGCCGGCGCCGGCGCGACCTGCTCAAGCTCTTCGTCGAGCGGTCCGACGACGAACTCCGCTGGCTCGCCGCCCTGCTCCGCCACGCGCTGGACGTCCCCGCCGCCGACACCCCCACCCCCATCCCTCTCGCAGCCGACGCACCGGAACCGGCGAGCACCTGATGCTTCCCTCTCCACGCGAAACCGCCGCGCTCCCCGGTGCGGCTCCGGGAATACCCGAGCCGAGCGGCGCTCTGCGCTTCGACTTGCCGGCCTGCCGGCTCTCCGCGCTCGCGGCGCTCGTGACCACCATGAGCGTGCTCGCCGCGGTGTTCGGCGGGATCGGCGTCACCACGCTCCGTTCCGGTCTGGCGTCCCGGGGCGGCGGGATCGGCGCGGACTTCTTCGGCGGATGCCTCGTTCTGCTCGTCTCCGCCGCCCTCGCTTCGGGCGTCGTCCGGTTCCTCGCGGCCCGCACCTCCGTCATCGTCTCGCCCGGCGGCGTCGTCATCCGCGACCGCCTCGGCCCCATCCGCCGCACCCGCCGGCTCGCCCGCCCGGACGAGATCCACGTCGTCCGCGAGATCGTGCGCAGCCACGGCCGCGTGGCCACCGACGGCCCGCGGGCGGCGATCGGGCACCTCGCCTTCCGCTGCGGGGACCGCACGCACACGGCGGGCGTCGCGCTCCCGCTCGAACAGCTCCGCCCGCTGGCCGAGGGCATCGCGCAGGCGGCCCGCCGCCTCGACGCCGGACGCCCACCCATCCCCGTCCGCGAACGCCGGAGCGACGACGTGGAGGAGCCGGCCGAGCCGCCGCTGGAGAGCGACGCGACCTGCCGCCGTCGGGAAGGACGCCTCCACCTCGTCTTTCCGGCCCAGGACAAGGACGCGGCGCCGTCCATGCGCATCGGCACGGGCATGTCCGTCATCTCCGGGGTGATCGCCGTTGCCTGCGTGGTGCTGGCGTGCGTGTCGTGGACCGCGGCCGGCGGCGGGTTCTCCTGGTCGCAACGCGTCGACCTCGCGATCGCGCTGCTCGGGCTCGCGCTCGTCGCGATGGTCCTGGTGGCGAGCGGCCTGATAGTGCGATCCGCGGGCGCCGCCGCGGGCGTGCGGACCGAGTTCGAAGCATCATCGGAAGGCCTGCGCATCTCCGAGCACGACGGCCGGAACGAACGCCGCGTCGTGCTCCCGGCCGCCGACATCCTCTGGATCAACGCCTGCCGCGAGCACGAGGCCGACGACATGTCGGCGGACGTGCTCAAGGTCGCGCTGCGCCGGCCGTACGCCTTCGGCCGGCGCACCGTGAGCGAGATCCGCCTGCTGTCGTCGCGAACGCCGCTGGAGCAGCGATTCGCCGCCCGGGCTCTCCGCGAAGCGATGGGCGTCCCGCGGCACACCGAATGACGCCCACGCACCGCGCTCGCCGACGGCCTCCCCATTCCGTACGGGAACCGCCGCTTATAGTCCTCCCCACCGCCGCTCATCCCGCCTTCTCTCCTCCGTGGCCTCTGTGTTGAAGAGAAGCTCGTCGGAGCGGCGCCAGATTCGGAGAGTCACGAGATGCCCACCCCCGCCCCCCGCAAGCCCTTCGTCGGCGGCAACTGGAAGATGAACACCGACCAGCGCGGCGCCGGCGATCTCGCCCGCGGCGTGGCCGACGGCATCGCGGATCTTTCCGGCGTCGACGTCGCCGTCTTCCCCCCCTTCCCGTACCTGCTCACCGTCGGCTCGGTGCTCCGCGAGCGCAGCAGCACCATCAAGCTCGGCGCCCAGGACTTCTACCACCAGCCCGACGGGGCCTTCACCGGGGAGGTCTCGGTGAGCATGCTCCGCGATTGCGGGGTGCAGGTCGTCCTCGTCGGGCACTCCGAGCGCCGCCACGTCATCGGCGAGCCCGACGGCCTGATCAACGAGAAGACCCTCGCCGCCCTCGAGGCCGGGCTCGAGGTCGTCCTCTGCGTCGGCGAGAAGATCGAGCAGCGCGAGGCCGGCAAGACCGACGCGGTGAACCTCGGGCAGACGGCCCTCGGGCTCGCCGGGGTCTCGCCCGAGCAGATGGCCCGCGTCACCATCGCCTACGAGCCCGTCTGGGCGATCGGCACCGGCAAGACCGCCACCCCGGACGACGCCCAGGCCGCCCACGCCCGCATCCGCAGCTTTGTGCGGTTCGGGCTCTACGACCAGCACGTCGCCGAGGCCCTGCGCATCCAGTACGGCGGGAGCGTCAAGCCCTCCAACGCCGCCGAACTCTTCGCCCTCCCGGACGTCGACGGCGGGCTCATCGGGGGGGCGAGCCTGAAGCCGGCCGACTTCGTGCAGATCGCCCGGGCCGCCGCCCGCTGAGCCCCACCCCACTGTTGCGCCCGAGGACATGGTTGACGGGTGTTCGGGGACAGAGT
>CAYMFP010000138.1:0-8169 GCA_964389385.1 uncultured Phycisphaeraceae bacterium
ACGCACATGAGCATCATCGGGGTCGGTATCGACGTGGCCGAGATCGATCGGTTCGCGGCGTCGCTGGAGCGGACGATCGGGCTGGCGAAACGGCTGTTCCTGGAGAGCGAGTTGCTGCTGCCCAGCGGGGAGCGGCGGGGGATGCTTCCGGGGCCGCCTCTTCGGGCGGCGCGGGCCGTACGGCCTCGACGGGCGTCCCGTCGTCCAGGAGCTGCTGCCCCAGGATCACCACCTCCCCGCGGATGCCCTCGCCGATGACCTGGGCCCGGTCCCCGTCGACGACGCCGACCCGCACCGGCACGCGCCGCACCCGGGCCGGCCCGTCGCCCTCGCCCTCCTCGAGCAGGAAGATCACGTCGCCCCCGTCGCGGCGCGTCAGCGCCATCGCCGGGACGATCGTCGCGTCCTCCAGCTCGCGCAGGACCAGCGTCGCCCGGGCGAACATGCCGGGGCGGAGGCGCAGGTCCGGGTTCTCGACGCGGAGTTCGACGCGGGCCTGCCGCGAGGCTTCCCGGAAGACCGGCGCCAGACGCACGATCTCCCCGTAAAAGGTTTCGCCCGGGTAGGCGTCGGTCAGCAGGGCCGCCCGCTGCCCCGCGCGGAGCCGCGCGTAGTCGCGCTCGGTCACGAAGACGACCGCCCGGAGCGGGTCCAGCTCGACCAGCGAGACGATCGGCGCCCCGAGCGCGACCGTGTCCCCCGCCTCGCGGTACCGCTCGGCGACGTACCGCAGGCTCGGGGCCTGCGTGCCCGGGTTGTCCTCCGGCCAGGTCGCCCGAACCTGGGCCTGCCCGAGGCGGATCCGCGCCAGGTCCTGCAACGAGCGGGCCCGGGCCACCTGGGCCTCCGCCAGCCCGACGGCCGCCGCCGCGGCGGCCACGGCCGTCTCCGACGCGTCCATCTCGGCCTCGGTCGTCACCCCGCGGCGGGCCAGCTCCACCATCCGCTCGTGCTCGCGCTCGGCGAGCCGGAACAGGCTGCGCGCCTCGGCCAGCCCCGCCTCGGCCACCGCCAGGTCGGCGTCGGCCTGCGCCACCGCCTCGATCAGCTCGTCGTCGTCCAGCGTCGCGACGACCTCGCCCCGCGCGACCGCGTCGCCGAGGTCCACGGCCAGGGTCTCGATCCGTCCGCCGATCTTCGGGGCCACGTCGAACCGCGAGGCCGCCTCCAGCGTCCCCGTCAGCACCCGCCGTTCGCTGATCCGTCCGATCTCCACCGGCGCGACCTCGACCGCGACCGGGCGGACCTCGGCCGGCCCCCCGGGCCCGCCCCCGGACCCGCGCTGCTGCCACGCCCGCCACCCGACCCACGCTCCGAGGGCGACGATCAGCCCCAGAATGATCACGACGCCCGCGTGCCGCCTCATCAAGGCCCTTCCGGCGGCCCGTGGCCGCTCCCGATCAGATCGACTCCTCCCCCCGCGCCGTTCGGGGAAAACGCCGGATCGGGGCTCCGATTCCGCCTCTCGGGAGCTCCGACGGGTCCGGCGGCCGCATGAAACGGGGGCGGAGGACCGCGGACCGCGTTCCGCCTCCGCAGTCTTGCCCGGCGTGCGCGGGCAATCCACACCGCTGTGCATCGGATCGCCCCGGGCTCCGCCGCCAGACGGCGTGAATCCCGTCTCGCGTACCATGCTCCCGTCGCCGCGCGAGAGCCCCGGCCGCCGCCCGGGAGCCGCGCGCGGCAGCGCGAAAGGCCCACCGTCCATGCCCCTGTTCAAGCGGAAGTCCTCTCCCCGCCCTTCGGCCCCCTCCCCCGCCCCCCGCGCCGCCTCGCAGGGCGGGCTCGAGCCCCGCATCCGCGAGATCGGCGGCGAGTTCCTGGAGCGGGCTCGCGCCCACAAGGCCGGGCTCCTCTCCGCCCGCTTCTACCAGGACAAGCTCATGGACTGGTCCATGAAGGACCACGAGTTCAAGGTCCAGCTCTTCCGCTTCGTCGACACCTTCCCCGTCCTCCGCACCCCCGAGGCCGTGCACAGCCACCTCGCGGACTACCTCTCCCAGCCGGGCGTCAAGCTCCCGCCGGGGCTCGACCTCGGGCTCCGGGCCGGCGGCGCGGCCAAGGGGCTGATGACCCGGACGATCTCCGGGCAGATCGAGGGCATGGCCGGCAACTTCATCGCCGGCACCGACGCGGCGAGCGCCCTGCCCAACCTCCGGCGGCTCTGGAAGTCCGGGATCGCCTTCTCGGTCGACCTGCTCGGGGAGGCCTGCCTCTCCCACGCCGAGGCCGACGCCTACCGGGACAAGTACCTCGACCTCGTCTCCAACCTGCCCGAGCAGGTCGCGACGTGGGAGGCGAACCCGCGGCTGGAACGCGACCACCTCGGCCCGATCGCCCGCACGAACGTCTCCGTCAAGATCAGCTCGCTCTCCCCCGTCTGCGATCCGATCGACACGGAGGGGGCGATCCGCGACGTGCTCTCGCGCCTGCGCCCGATCCTCGAGGCGGCGAAGGCCCGCGGCGTCTTCGTCAACTTCGACATGGAGCAGTTCGCCCTCAAGGACCTGACCCTCGAGCTGTTCATGCGGGCCTGCGAGGAGATCGACTTCGAGGCCGGGCTCGCCATGCAGGCCTACCTCCGCTCCGGGCCGGACGACGCCCGCCGCCTGGCGGAGTGGGCGAAGCGCACCGGGCGCATCGTCACCGTCCGGCTCGTCAAGGGAGCGTACTGGGACTACGAGACGATCCACGCCGAGCAGATGGGCTGGCCCTGCCCCGTCTGGAACGAGAAGTGGGAGACGGACCGCAACTTCGAGGCGATGACCGACATCCTCCTCGACGCGATGCCGGCGAAGCCGGCCGGCGCCGCGCCCTCCCCCCGCGCCCTCGCGGCCGCGGCGCCGGGCTCGGGCGGGATCAAGCTCGCCCTCGGCTCGCACAACGTCCGCTCGATCGCGCACGCCCTCGCCGGCCTCGAGAAGCGCGGCCTGCCGCGCGAGGCGATCGAACTCCAGATGCTCCACGGCATGGCCGACCAGCTCAAGCACGCGGCCGCCGAGATGGGCCTCCGCGTCCGCGAGTACGTGCCCGTCGGCGAGATGATCCCGGGGATGGCGTACCTCGTGCGCCGCCTGCTCGAGAACACGAGCAACGAGTCGTGGCTCAAGGCGGGGTTCCTCGACAACGCCAACGCGGACGTCCTCCTCGCCCCGCCCGCCCCGCGAGGGGACGCCGCGGATGATCGCGGCGGCTCGGCGGCCGGCGTCGCCGCGCCCTACCCCGCCCCCATCGGCGGGGCGCTCGGCGAGCAGAAGCTCGAAGGCGCCCCCGCCACGCCCGAGCGCCGCGGGGCGGGCGCCGCCGGCTCCGCGCCGCGTTCCCGCAAGCGGGACCTTTTCGAGATCGCTCCGGAGCGCCACGCCCTCTCCCCGGCCGTCCCGGGCGTCGGCGACGGGCGGCCGTTCTTCTCCGAGCCCTACCGCGACTTCTCGCGCAGGAGCGTCCGCGAGGCCTTCGCCGCGGCGGTCGCGCGGGCGAGCGTGCCCCGCATCCCCTCGGACCGCACGCCCGAGCAGGCCGCGGAGATGGTCGCCCGCGCCCACGCCGCCTTCGAGGCGTGGCGCGACTTCGACCCCATCGGGCGGGCCGACGTCCTGGTCCGGGCGGCCGCCAAGATGCGGGCCCAGCGCGACACGCTCGCCGGCGTGATGATCAAGGAGGCCGGCAAGCCGTGGAAGGAGGCCGACGCCGACGTCTGCGAGGCGATCGACTTCTGCGAGTACTACGCCCGCCTCGCCCCGCAGCTCTTCGCGCGCCAGCGTCTTGGCCGCTTCATCGGCGAACTCGACGAGCTGTGGTACCAGCCCCGCGGCGTGTGCGCCGTCATCAGCCCCTGGAACTTCCCGCTGGCGATCATCATCGGCATGTCCGTCGCCGCCCTCGTCACCGGCAACACGGTGGTCGTCAAGCCGGCCGAGCAGACCACCGGCATCGCCTCGATCATGTTCGACATCCTCGACGCGGCGCTGCGCGAGGCGGGGGCCCCGCGAGACGTCCTGCACTACTGCCCGGCCCCGGGCGAGACCACGGGCGCCGCGCTCGTGCGTGACCCGCGCGTGGCGATCATCGCCTTCACCGGCTCCAAGTCGGTCGGGCTGGAGATCATCCGGACGGCCGGCACCACCGCGCCCGAGCAGGAGTTCGTCAAGAAGGTCGTGTGCGAGATGGGCGGCAAGAACGCGATCATCGTCGACCAGTCGGCGGACCTGGACGAGGCGGTGCTGGGCGTCCGCTACTCGGCCTTCGGCTACCAGGGCCAGAAGTGCTCGGCCTGCTCGCGCGTGATCGTCGTCGATCCCGAGGGCCCGGCCGGACCGCACATCTCGACGTTCACCGAGCGCCTCGTCGAGGCCTCGCGGGCCCTCATCGTCAAGGACCCGACCGAGCCCGGCGCCGACCTCGGGCCCGTGATCGACGACCAGGCGGCGGCGAAGATCCGCCACTACATCGACCTCGCCCAGAAGGAGGGCTGCCGCCTCCTCCTCGGGCAGGCGGACTTCGAGGTCCCCTCCGTCCCCTCCCCCTCCGGCACGATCCCCGCCAACTACATCACCCCCCACATCTTCGCCGGCGTCACGCCGGAGCACGCGATCGCCCGCGACGAGATCTTCGGCCCGGTCCTCGCCGTCATGCACGCGGGCACGTTCGAGGAGGCGCTGCGGATCGCCAACGCCACGCCGTACAAGCTCACCGGCGGCGTCTTCACGCGCAAGCCCGCCCACATCGACCGGGCCCGCCGCGACTTCCGCGTCGGCAACCTGTACATCAACCGCGGGTGCACCGGCGCCCTCGTCGCCCGCCAGCCCTTCGGCGGCTTCGGGATGTCCGGCGTCGGCTCCAAGGCCGGCGGGCCCGACTACCTCCACCAGTTCGTCGAGCCCCGCGCCTGCTGCGAGAACACGATGCGGCGGGGCTTCGCGCCGGAACTCTGAACCCACCGAACCGGGTGCCGCCGCTCCGGCTCCCGCGCCCGCGGGAGCCGCCGCCGCGGCGCAAGCGCGACTCTGCCGACCAAAGGCGCGCTCCAGACCGCGGGCCGTGAACGGCAACGGTGGCGTCACGCGGTTCCTTGTCCGGCCGCTGCGTTTCGAATGCACCGGCACCGTTCTTGGTGCATCCGGGTGCCGGATCTCACCCGAAACAAGGAGGCCGCCGGGCAATTTCGACGCCTTGGAACCCTAGGGACTTTACCCCCGTGCGCGGCCTGCTATCGTCGCCCCGCCCAACGGGATCTCCCCTCGCCGCACTCCGCGGTCTACCGGCTCTTGGAGCGTTTCCGTGTCTCAGATGGACCTGACCGCCCGCGCGTTCGCCCCCGCTTCGCCCGACGTCGACACCGATTTCGAGGCCGACCTCCGCCGCCTCGTCGCCGAACTCGAGGCCGTGGCGCCCACGCCGCAGCGCGGCCGGGAGCCGCGCCGCGGACACCGCACGGAACACCCCGCACGCCCCCCCGCTCCGGCGTCCGCTCGTCCCGCGCTCCGCCCGACCGAGGCCGAGATCCGCGACCGCGCCCAGCAGATCTTCATCGCCCGCGGGTGCGTCGAGGGCAACCCGGTGGTGGACTGGCTCGAGGCCGAGGCGCAGCTGCTCGACGAGTACGCCCGGCGGGCCCTGCGCTGAACCGGCGTCGCCCCCCTCTCGGGTGACCCGTCCGCACAAAAAGCCGAGGTTCGCGCACGGCGTGCCGATACGAGCCCCGCAGGACGCACACCTATGCGCCGCCGGGCCTTGCGGCCGATCGCGGCCCGGCGGACGCCTCCGGAGGACCGACATGCCCCGCAAGCCTTCGTCCGACAAGCCCGCGGCCGCGCGCGCCAAGAAGCCCGCGTCGGCCGCCCCCCGCAAATCCGCTGCCAAGACGGAGAAGCGCGGCAGCCCCGCGGTGAAGGCCGCCCCGGCCGCCGCGAAGGCCGCCCCCAAGAAAGCCGCCGCCGCCATCGAGCCCAAGCCCGCCCCGACGCCCGAGCAGATCCGCGCGAAGGCGTACGAACTCTGGCTCGCCCGCGGCGCCGCCCACGGGCAGCACGAGTCGGACTGGTTCGAGGCCGAGCGGCTCCTCGCCGCCCGCGGCTGACCGAACGCGATGCGGCAGACAACGGGCCCGCGGCTTGCCGCGGGCCCGTTCGTTTCCGGGCGGCGGCGCGATCAGCGCTGCTGGGCCGGCTTCTCCGCCTTCCCGTTCGCGGGGGCCGAGTCGGAGAGGACCTCCTTGTACACGGCCGAGGGCACGTACCCCCGCAGCTTGCGGCTGCGCGTCGGGTGCTGCAGGCGGCGGAGGGCCTTGGCCTCGATCTGCCGCACGCGCTCGCGCGTCACCTTGAAGATGCGCCCGACCTCCTCCAGCGTGTACGTGTGCCCGTCGCCGATGCCGTAGCGGAGCTTGATGATCTCCCGCTCGCGGTACGGCAGGGTGCGGAGCACCTTGTCGATGTCCTTGCGGAGCGTCTCCTGGCTCGCCAGGTCCTCCGGCGGCGTGGCGGAGGTGTCCTCGATGAAGTCGCCGAAGTGGCTGTCCTCGCTCTCGCCGACCGGGCGGTCGAGCGAGACGGGGTGCCTGCTGATCTTCATCACCCGCCGGCACTCGGCGACGGCCATGCCCGCCTTCTCGGCGAGTTCCTCGATCGTCGGCTCGATCCCCGTCTCCTGCAGGATCTGCTTCTGCATGTTCCGCAGGCGCGACATGGTCTCGATCATGTGGACGGGGATGCGGATCGTCCGCGCGTGGTCGGCGATCGCGCGGGTGATCGCCTGGCGGATCCACCAGGTGGCGTAGGTGCTGAACTTGTAGCCGCGCTTGTACTCGTACTTGTCGACCGCGCGCATCAGCCCGGTGTTGCCCTCCTGGATGATGTCCAGGAAGCTCAGCCCGCGGTTGCGGTACTTCTTCGCGATCGAGACGACCAGCCGCAGGTTGCCGCCCGAGAGGTCGCGCTTCGCCTGCTCGTACTCCCAGAAGACCGTGTCGATGTCCTTCACCCGCGCGGCGAGCTGCTCCGGCTCCTCGAGCACCAGCGAGCGGAGCCCGTCCAGCTCCTCCCGCATCACGAGCACGTCCTCCTCGTCGACGCGCCCGCGGCCCTCGGCCAGGTCGCGCTCCGCCTTCGCCAGCTCGCGCGACAGGTCCGACGTCTTCTTCGACACCGACCGCAGCTTGCGCATCAGCGGGATGATGCGCCCCGTCCGCAGGCACAGCTCCTCGGTCAGGGCGCTGATGCGGCGGCGCCGCGCCGTCATGCGCTCCTGCACCCCGGCCGCGCCGGCCGCGTCGCCGGCGGCCCGCAGCGCGTTCATCAGGTCCCAGTCGCGGCGGTTGAGCTCCAGCAGCCGCTCGATGGTGGGCAGGTTCGCCGGGATGCGCTTGGCGATCTTCTCCTTCGCGTTCGCCTCGGCCGTGGAGATGCGCATGGTCCGGTCGAAGGGCAGCTCCCCCGCGTCGACCTGCCGCAGGATCTCGACCGCCTGCTGCACGATGTAGTCGCTCTCCAGGCAGCGGCGGCGGAAGATCCAGCGCGTCGTCTCGATCTTCTTCGCGAGGCGGATCTCCTCCTCCCGCGTCAGCAGCGGGATCGAGCCCATCTGCGTCAGGTACATCCGCACCGGGTCGTCGATCCGCTTGCTCGCCGACTCCTGCAGCGTCGGGCCCTCGGCCGAGGCCTCCTCGAGGTCGCGCACCACCTCGTCGTCGCCCATCGACTCGGCCTCGGCGACGTCGCGCTCGGCCTGCGTCATCGCCGGCGGCGGGCTCGCGTGGTGCTCCGCGTTCATCCGCACCTGGATCTCGGCGATCCCCTCCCGCTCGCCGCCGGAGACCGACATCGCCCGGAAGGCCTTCGGCAGCCCGCGCTTCCCGGCCGGGCGCCCCTCCGGCCCGCCGCTCGGGTGCCCCAGCCCCGCCGCCTTGGCCTCGCGGTAGAGCCGGGCGCGGTACTCCATCTCGTCGATGAGGCTGATCCGCCGCGCGTCGAGGCACGCCAGCAGCACGTGCAGCTCGCCGGGATCGACCATCTCGTCCGGCAGCGTGTTGTTCAGCTCCTCGTAGCTGAGCCACGTGCGGGCCTCGCCGATGCCGATGAGTTCGGTCAGCGCCGGGTGGTACGTGCTGGCGATCGCGGTCATGGGCGTCTCCGTCTCGGTCGGCTCTGGCGGGGCGGCGGGGCGGCGGGG
>CAYMFP010000139.1:0-8086 GCA_964389385.1 uncultured Phycisphaeraceae bacterium
GACCACCTGCTCCGCCTCCACCAGGCCCAGCACCAGTCCGCCATCGCCGCCTGACTCCACCCCACCCCGCCCGCTCCGCTCATCCCGCCCGACTCGCCCCGGTCCGCATCCGCCCTGGCACACCCGTCCGTCCCTGCCCATCCGCATCGTCCGGGAGCCTCGATGCCCCGATCCGAACGAGCCCAGCCCCGCCGCCGCGCCCCGCGTGGGTTCTCCCTCGCGGAGGCCGTGATCTCGCTCGCGATCGTCTCGCTCGTGCTCGGCTCGCTCTCCTCGCTCGTCGTCATCTCGACGCGCTCGCTCGCCGTCCTCGCCGCGGAAACCCAGGCCGACCGCGCGGAGGAGGCCCTCTTCGACCTCGCCGCCGACCTGCGCTTCGCCACCTCGCTCCCCGAGCGGAGCGCCACCGCCGTCACGGCCATCGTGCCGGACCGCGACGGCGACGGCCAGCCGGAGACGATCCGCTACTCCTGGGCCGGCCCCGGGCACCCGCTGCTGCGCACGGTCAACGGCGAGCAGGAGACGCTCGTCGAGGACGTGCGCTCGCTGAACCTCACCTACGTGCTGGGGGCCGGGTCATGAACGCTCGCCCCGCCGCCCGCCGCCGACGCCCGGCACGCAGCTTCACGCTCATCGAAACCGTCTTCTCGGTCCTCATCGTCGGGGTGCTCGTGGGCGCCGTGCTCGGCGCCACCCGCACCGTCGCCGACACCCGGCTCATCCGCACCGAGCAGCGCATCGCCGCCGGGCTCGCGGCCGAACTCGCGGCCGAGATCCACACCGTTCCCTTCGGGTCCGACGCGTCGAGCACCCAGGCGGGCGGGCTCGTCCGCGCCATCGTCGGCGTGGTCGGCGGGGGGGGCGGCCAGACCGCGCACCCCCAGCTCACCCGCCGCATCGACGCCGACGAGCTGAACGACTACGCCTACCTGGAGGAATCCCCTCCGCGGGCGCGGGACGGCTCGCCCATCCCCGGGCTCGACGGCTGGTCGCGCGTCGTCACCGTGCAGAACGGCATCGTCCTCGGCTCCGTCGCCGTCGCGGACACCCACGCCAAGACCGTCAACATCATCGTCATCTCCCCCCGCGGCGTGACCACGCAGTGGACGATCGTGCGCACCAAGGACGCGGACCCGGGCGGCGCCGCCAACTCCGCCGTCGCCGCCGTCACCGCGGCCATCGAGGTCGGCGACGCCCGCGACCGCCTCCGCACCGGCGTGCACCTCATCAACCGCCCGCCCGCGAACGGGTCCTGATCGGAGGCCCCGTGTCGACCGCCGAACACACCCGCCCGATCTCTCGCCCCGAGGCCGTCGCCCGCCCGCCGGGCGTGCGCGCCGAAGACGAACCCGGAACGCCCGAGCGCCGGAGCGGGCCGGAGGCCGCCGCGCCGCCCGTCCGGGCGTCGCCCGGTGCGGAGGCCGATCCGCCGCTCCGCTGCTCCGGGCTCCACTGCTCCGGGCTCCGCTGCCCCGGCCCGCGATCGGGCCGCTGCGAACGCGCGTGCCGCGCTGTCTATCCCCACCCCCACCCCCGTCCCGCCCGCGTCGGCTTCGCCTACGTCGCCGTCCTCTCCCTGGCGACCTTCGCCGCGGCCATCGCCCTCGGCGTCACCGCCGCCGTGCGTTCCACCGGCGCGTCGGGCGCGATGCTCCGCGACGCGGCCCGGGCCGACGCCCTCGCCGAGTCCGTGCTCCAGTACGCCCTCGAAACGCTGACCGACGACGCGAACTGGCGCCAGACCTACGCCGGCGGCGGCTGGCAGAGCGCGCCCCCGCAGGTCGGCGTCTCCGTCCGCTGGCGGCTCTACGACCCGATCGACGGCTCCCTCACCGACGACACGACCGAGCCGGTCCACATCGTCGCGGAGGCCAGGGTCGGCGACGCACGCCGCTCCGTCTCCGCCGTCTTCGACCCCATCCTCGCCCCGCTCGACATCCTCTCCAGCGCCGTGCACAGCTCCGACGACATCACCATCCCGGCGACCGGCCTGTTCGAGGCGAGCAACCAGCTCAACCTCGGCTCGCAGGAAGCCCGCGTCTCCGCCAACGACGACTGGGACAGCCGCGGCCTGCTCATAGGCTCCGTCCAGGCCGTGGACCTGGTGCGCAAGGGCGCCGTCACCGGGAGTTCCACGCGGATCTCCGCCCCCAAGCGCATGCCCCCGGCCGACCTCTTCGCCCGCTGGGCCGCCCGCGCCACCGCCACCGGGTACCACGGCGACGTGGACACGGAGATCCTCGCCCCCGGCTACAACACCTACGGCGGCCCCTCCTCCCCCGCGGGCATCTACCTCATCAACAGCCCCTGGAACGACGTCACCATCCGGCGTTCGCGCCTCGTCGGCACGCTGCTGATCGACGCCCCCGGACGCACCGTCCGCCTGCGGGACGAGATGCTCCTCCAGACGGTCTCGCCCGACCGCCCCGTCCTGATGATCCGGGCCGCCCGCGTCGTCTTCGACTTCGACGGGCGCAACGGCACTCCCCGTTTCCGCGAGTCGGATTCCCGGAACCTCAATCCTCCCGGCGTCCCGTACAACGGCTCGACGGACAACGACACCAGCGACGGGTACCCCTCGCTCATCGAAGGACTCGTGCACGTCATCGGGGACGTCGAACTCAAGGGCGATTCCCGCGTGAACGGCGTGCTGATCGTGGACGGCGACATCGTCGTCTCGGGCAGCCCGACCGTCTCCTTCGACCCCGCCATCCGCGCCAACCCGCCCGACGGGTACCTGGAGGGCGTCGGGCTCAAGCTCCGGCGCGGGGGGTGCCTGCCGGGCCCGTGAGACGGAAAGGACCGATTGCCCGGATGGCGGGTTGGATCCTTGCCCCGACGCCAGTAAGCTGAATGCGGGGGTTCCCGTGCCCGATCCGGACGTGACCCAGATGCTCCAGCAGGCCGGCGCCGGCGACCCGCGCGCCGCCGAACGCCTCCTTCCCCTCGTCTACGACGAGCTGCGTCGCCTCGCCGATGCGCGACTCCGCCGCACCCCGCCGGGGCACACGCTCCAGGCGACCGCGCTCGTGCACGAGGCCTATCTCAAGCTCGTCGGCTCCTCCGATCCGGGGTGGGATCACCGCGGGCACTTCTTCGCCGCCGCCGCCCAGGCGATGCGCGAGATCCTCGTCGATCACGCCCGGCGCAAGGGCGCCCTCAAGCGCGGCGGCGACCGCCTCCGCCTCGACGCCGACCCGGACGACCTCCCCGCCGCCGACCGCGCGGCGGACGTGCTCGCCCTCGAATCCGCCCTCGAGCGCCTCGAAGCGCTGGACCCCCGCAAGGCCCGCGTCGTCGTCCTCCGCTTCTACGGGGGGCTGACGCACGAGCAGATCGCCGCCGTCCTCGGGACCTCGCCGCGCACCGTGGAACGCGAGTGGCGCTTCGCCCGTTCCTGGCTCAAGGCCGACATGCAGGAGGGCGAGGCCGTCTCCGGCGGAGACACCCACGATGGACGCTGAACGCCTCCGGCGGATGCAGGAGATCTTCGAGGCGGTCGACGGCCTGCCCGAGGAAGAACGCGGGCCGCTCCTCGACCGCCTCTGCGCCGGAGACGCGGACCTCCGCCAGCGCGTCCTCGCCCTGCTCCGCCACGCGGAGGAGGGCACCGACGACGCCTTCCGTCCGCCCCTCGAAGCGGCGGGTCTGGACGACCCGGACGAGGGGCCCGAGTCCGACGCCTTCGGCCGCTACCGCTTGGTCCGCCGCCTGGGCGAGGGCGGGTTCGGCACGGTCTGGGAGGCCGAGCAGACCGAGCCCGTCCGCCGCTTCGTCGCCCTCAAGATGCTCAAGCCGGGGATGGACACCCGACGCATCCTCGCCCGCTTCCGCTCCGAGCGGCAGACCCTCGCCGCCCTCGACCACCCCGGCATCGCCAAGGTCCTCGACGCGGGGCAGACGGAGCGCGGACGCCCGTACTTCGTGATGGAGCTGATCGACGGCCCGCCGATCGACCGCTTCTGCGACGACCGCCGCCTCTCCATCGAGGCGCGCCTCGGGCTCTTCCTGCAGGTGTGCGCGGCGCTCCAGCATGCCCACATGAAGGGGATCATCCACCGCGACCTGAAGCCCTCCAACGTGCTCGTCACGCAGGGCGGCCCGGGGGACGAGGCCCTCGCCCGCGTCATCGACTTCGGCATCGCCCGGGTGGTCGTCTCCGGCGAACGCTCCGAATCGCTCGTCACGCAGGAGGGGCAGTACCTCGGCACCCCCGCGTACATGAGCCCGGAGCAGGCCGTGGGCGACCCCGCGGCGATCGACGTCCGGACCGACGTCTACGGGCTCGGGGCGATCCTCTACCGCCTGCTCTGCGGCGCCGCGCCGGTGGACGAGACGAAGCTCCGCACCATCAGCTTCGCCGAGATGCAGCGGCTCATCCTCGAGAAGGACCCGGTCCGCCCGAGCGCCCGCTGCCTGCAGCACGAGGACCCGGGCGCCGTCGCCGCCGCGCGATCGACCGACGCCTTCCGCCTCTCCCGCCGTCTGCGGGGCGACCTCGACTGGATCATCCTCCGCGCCCTGGAGCGCGATCCCCGCCGCCGGTACGCGAGCGTCGGCGACCTCGCCGGCGACATCCGCGCCCACCTCGAGAACCGCCCCGTCTCCGCCGGGCCGCCCTCGACCGGGTACGTCCTCGGCAAGTTCGTGCGGCGCCACCGGGCGGGCGTCGCCGCGGGCGTCGCCGTCGGCGCGGCCCTGCTCATCGGCATCGCCGGGACCACCGCCGGGCTCGTGCGGGCCCTGCGCGCCGAGCGGCAGGCCGTCGCCCTCGCCGACGCCGAGGCCGAGCAGCGGGCCGTCGCCGAGCGCCGGTTCGACCAGGTCCGCGAACTCGCCTCCACGCTGATGTTCGGCATCCACGACGCCGTGGCGGAACTGCCCGGCTCGCTCGAGGCCAGGCGCCTGCTCGTGGACACCGGGCTGAAGTACGCCGACGCCCTCGCCGCCGAGGCCGGCGACGATCCCCGCCTGCTCCGCGACCTCGGCGACGCCTACCGCCGGCTCAGCCAGATCCAGGGCCGCCCCGGCGCCGCCAACCTCGGCGACGCCGACGCGGCCCTCGCCACGCAGCTCCGCGCCATCGACATCTGGAACCGGCTCATCGAGACCGGCGCCGCGGACGCGCTGCACGACCGGGCCGCCGCCGAGCGCGACGCGGGCAACCTCCTGCGCACGCTCGGGCGCCTCCCCGAGGCCGCCGAGTTCTACCAGCGCGCCATCGAGACCCACCGCCGCATCGTCGAGACGCAGGGGGACAGCCCGCTCGCGCAGGAGGCGATCGCCCACGCCTCCGCCGGGCTCGCCCGCATCCAGAGCGCGCTCGGGCAGCACCGGGAGGCGATCGAGAGCCTCCGGGTCTTCGAGCGGTACTGCTCGGAGTGCGTCGCCGCGGAGCCCGACCACACGGGGCACCGGACGAACCTCGCGGTCGTCCGCGCCGAGATGGCCCGCCCCTACAACGCCCTCGGCAGGCACGACGAGGCCCGCCGCCTCCTGGAGGGCGCCGTCGCCGACATCGCCGCGCTCCAGCAGGCCGACCCCGACAACCCCCGCCTGCTCCGCACGCGCCTCGCCCTCACCCGCGACCTCGGCTCCACCATCGATCGCACGGGCGCCCACGAGGAGGCCCTGCCCTTCTTCCGGCAGGCCCTGGGGCTCAGCCGCCGCATCGCCGAGGCCGACCCGAACGACCGCCAGGCCGCCCGCGAGGTCGCCGCCTGCCTGCAGAGCGTCGGGCTGGCGCTCAACCGGATGGGGCGCCCGGCGGAGGCGATCGAGCACCTCGTCCCGGCCGTGGAGGCCGCCGAACGCCTCTCCGCCGAGAACCCGGACGTCATCGCCTGGCGGCGCGACGTGATGATCGGGCTGCGCGAACTCGGGCAGGCCCGCCTCGAACTCGCCGAGGCGGCGGAGGGGCTGGCGCTCCTGCGCCGCTCCCTCGCCGTCGCCGACGAACTCCTCCTCCGCTCCCCCGCCGACGTCGTCCTCCGGGAGGACGCGGCCGTCGCCCGGCTGATCGTCGCCCGAGCGCTCGCCGAGCTGCATCCGGGCGAGGCCGCCGACGCCGCCCGCCTCGCCCGCGAGGCCGAGTCCCTCCTCCGGGACGGACGCGACGAGGCCTCGCTCACCCCGCGCGACCGCGACGTGCTCGGGCAGATCGCCGAGCTGCTGGCCCGCCTCCCGTAGCCGCCCGTCACCCGACACGCCTCCGCGGAATTCTGCGCGCCGCGTGGCGGGCGGGCCGCTCCGTCCGCGGATTGGATCGCGGGAGGGCTCGCCCGAGCCCCGTCCCCCAGCACCGATCTCCACCGAAGGAGCCCGTCATGCGGATCCGCAGGTCATCGTGCGCCCTCGCCCTCGCGGCCGCCGCCGGCGCCGCCCTCGCTCAGCCGGCCGCGCAGCCGATCACCGTTCAGGTCGCCCTGGAGGAAGACGGCGTCCCCGCCAACGGCCTGTACGACTTCAACATCCCCGTCTTCACCTCGCCCACGAGCACGGGGTACTACGGGGAGATCGTGCTCGAGGACGTCGAGGTCAGAGATGGCCTCGTCACGCTCGAGCTGGATCCCGAGGATTTCACCGGACCCTACCTGGAGCACCTCTTCAACGGAAATGAACGCTGGCTCGAGATCCGCGTGCGCCCCGGCCACGTGACGGGCAACGCGTTCACCTTCCAGTGGCTTAAGCCGCGGATCCGCGTGGGCTCGGTGCCGTACGCCGGGATGGCCGCGAAGCTTCCAAACGTCACCACGGCCGCGGGGCGCCTCGGCATCGGAACGACGGACCCGGTGGCGCCGCTGCACGTGGCCGGGTCCACGGCCGGCATGGCGTGGATCGACAGCAGCAGCCCCGCCGGCACCTGGATCCAACTCGCGAACGCCTCGCACGGTGGGAACGTGATCAGCCTGATCTCCACCGGCGAGCAGAACAGCGAGGGCCCGGGGCAGCTGCTCATCCAGTCGGGGACGGGGGGCGTCCTTGCCCGCTTCTCCGACGCTCTGATCCGCTTCGACCGCGAAGTCCACGTGCACGAGCCGATCACCATCATCGGCGCCGATCTCGCCGAGAAGTTCGACGTCGCCGGCGCCGTCGAGCCGCAGCCCGGGCACCTCGTCTGCATCGACCCCGACAATCCCGGCCGCCTCGAGGTCAGCACCGAGCCCTACAGCCGCCGCGTCGCCGGCATCATCAGCGGGGCCGGAGGCATCCGCCCCGCCGTGCACCTGCACCAGCCCGGCACCGCGGCCGACGGCGATCTCCCCGTCGCCATGAGCGGGCGCGTCTACGTCTACGCCGACGCGGACGCCGGCGGGGCCATCGAGCCCGGCGACCTGCTCACCACCTCCGCGACCCCCGGGCACGCTATGCGGGCCACCGACCGGGAGGCCATGCACGGCGCCGTCGTCGGCAAGGCGATGACGCGCCTCGAGAGCGGGCGCGGGCTCGTGCTCGTCCTCGTCAACCTCCAGTGACCGGGCCGCCGACGCCCCAAGCAAGGAGCACGCCATGAACGTCCACGATCACGCCCGGTCCGTCGCCGCCCTCGTCGCGGCCGCCGCCGGCGTCGCCCACGCCCAGACCCTCACCCTCCGCTCGGCCGCCGTCGCCTCCGGCGGGGTGGTCACCGGCGGCGAATTCCGCGCCCACGTCGTCCTCGGGCAGCCGGTCGCCGGCCGGGCCGCGGGCAGCGAGTACGTCGTCCGCGTCGGCTTCCTCGGCATGGTCGAGGAGCCCTGCCCCGCCGACCGCACCGGCGACGGACGGGCGACCGTGGACGACCTGCTCGCCTTCCTCGGCGCGTTCCGGCTCGGGACCGCCGACTTCGACGGCAACGGAACCACCGACGTCGGCGACCTGCTCGCCTACCTCGGGGCCTTCCGGGCCGGCTGCGTCTGATACCGCTCCTCACGCCGCGGGCCACGGTGGTCCCGGCGTGAATTTCGACTCCCCATCCGACCCTCGCCGGGCCCGGGCGATCTCCTCCGCACGGGGTCCCAAAACGACACAAGCCCCTGCGGTGCAGGGGCTTGTGTCCAGAGCCACCAGCCGGACTCGAACCGGCGACCTAAGCTTTACGAAAGCT
>CAYMFP010000140.1:0-8048 GCA_964389385.1 uncultured Phycisphaeraceae bacterium
GAAACCGTCACCGATACCGGCAAGGGCTATTAACCCCATGAGCGAATCCGCCACGCCCACGGCCCGGGACATGCTCCGCTCCGTCCTCCGCTGGACGCTCCCGATCCTCGCCCTGCTCGTCCTCGGCCCGCTCGCCTACGCCCTCACCACACGCCTCCGCAACGGCGTCGGCGGCCCGGACGCGACCCTGCTCGTCGGGCAATCCCCCCCCGCCGGCCTCGGCGCCGGGCTCGTCGCGCTGCTCCTCGCCGCGGCCGGCGGCTACGCCTCGCTCCGGCTCACGGACGAACGCACCGCCCTCCGCACCGCCGGCTTCACCCTCGCCTGGGCCGCCTGGGGCACCGGCGCCATGGACGACATCTACCGCCTCGCGGGCTCCCCCGCCGGCATCCTCGCCGTCGCCTTCGAGGGCCTGCTCGTCGCGGCCGCGGCCCTCGCGCTCCTCCTGCTCCTGCTCGCCCCCGAACACGCCGACGCCCCGAAGCAGAGCCCGCCCCTCCGCTCGATCCTGAGCCCCGCCTCCCTCGCCGCCCTCGGCGTCGGCGCGGCCGTCACCGCCGCCGCCACGTTCGTCACCGTGCCCAACGCCATCCGCGGGCAGGCCGTGCTCGGCGCCATCGCCGCGGCCATCGCCGGAGCCGCCGCCGCCCGCCTCGCGACGGCCTCGATGGACGACCGCCCCTCCCGTCTCGCCCTCCACCTGGGGCCCGTCCTCCCGGCCGTCGTCGCGCCGCTCGTGCTCTTCGCCGTGCCCGGCCTCGCCAAGCTCGACCGCGCCGCCGCGCTCGACGCCCTCCCCGCCCTCGCCCGCCTCCAGCCGCTCGACTGGCTCGCCGGCGTCCTCCTCGGCGCTCCCCTCGGGCTCGCCTGGGTCGGCTCCATGCTCCAGTCCGAGAACGCGAACGCGAGGTCCGGCGCCGCCGTACGTCACTCGTGACGCCGCCCGCCGCGGAACGGCGAGATCCGGCGAATTCTCCGGCCGCGAAAGCGGTTCGCCCTCCGTCGCCGCCGCCTGCGGCACGACTCCGCCCGCCCCCTCCTTCCGGGCGATCGGGCGGTTCCACGCCACCCGCGCTTCCGGGGGCCTAGTGTCCGCCTGACGCGAACGCGCCGCCCCGGCGCGAGGACGAGCACGAGCATGAGCACATTCGACGCGAAGATCGGCCGGACCGCCACCCACGGCGCCGCCAACGGATGCCCTACGCGGTCCGCGCCCGCCCCTTCGCGTGCCGCCGGCATGCCCGACGTCCAGGCCTCCCGCGACGCCCGCCGCATCGCCATCGACCGCGTCGGCGTCAAAGAAGTCACCTACCCCCTCCGACTCCGCACGCCGGACGGCGGCGAGCAGACGACCGTCGCCAAGATCGACATGTACGTCGCCCTGCCCGAGGACCGCAAGGGCACGCACATGTCCCGCTTCCTCGAGGTGCTCACCGAGCACGGGCTCGCCGCCCTCTCCCCGTGCAGCGTCCCCGAACTCACCCGACGCATCCTCACCCGCCTCGACGCCCGCGAGGCCTTCTTCGAGGCGCGGTTCACTTACTTCATTTCCAAGCCCGCCCCCGTCACCGGGCAGCGCGGGCTGATGGACTACGAGGTCTCCTTCACCTGCACCGCCCGCGTCGACGACGACGGCGAGATCCACACCGACTTCGTCCTCGGCGTCGCCGCCCCGGCCACCAGCCTCTGCCCCTGCTCCAAGGAGATCTCCGACTACGGCGCCCACAACCAGCGGGCCCGCATCGCCGCGAAGATCCGCACCGTCGGCTCCATGTGGATCGAGGACCTCGTCTCCGTTCTCGAGGGCGCCGCCAGCTCTCCGGTCTACGCCGTCCTCAAGCGCCCGGACGAGAAGTACGTCACCGAGAAGGCCTACGAGAACCCGAAGTTCGTCGAGGACATCATCCGCGACCTCGCCCTCTCCCTGGACCGCCTCGAACAGGTCGTCTGGTACGAGATCTCCAGCGAGAACTTCGAGTCCATCCACTCCCACAACGCCTACGCCCAGATCGTCCGGGACAAGCGTTGATCCCCCGCCCATCCCCGCCCCCCCTCCCGTCGGCCCGACGCCCGGCCGGCCCGTCTTTCCGTGCGCTGCGCCGGCACTTGAACTCGGGCATACCGTCCACGGTCCGGGAACCTCCGCTCAACCCGCCGCGCCTCGCGACCCGATCCACCGCAAGGGCCTAGAACCTCACCGCCCGCCGCACGGAACGGATGCCGAAGCGACGCCTCATCAAGAGCATGTTCCACCGGCGGCTCCTCCTGCTGCTGGCCGCGTTCTCCGTGGGCTGCCTCGGCCTGACCGCTCAGCTCGGACGACTCACCCTTCTCGAGGGGGGCGAACGCCGCGCCGCCGCCGAGGCCCGTCTCGTCCGCCGCGTCTGGACCCCCACCGTCCGCGGCCGCATCCTCGACCGCAAGGACCGCGTTCTCGCCTACGACCGCCCGAGCTACGCCGTCCAGTTCCACTACGACGTCCTGACCGGCGCCTGGGCCGAGCAGCAGGCCCGCCGCTACGCCCCCCGGGCCCACAGCGACGCCTGGTCGACCCTCCCCCGGGCCGAGCGCGACGCGCTCATCGCCCGCTACACCGAGATCTACTCCCGGCACCTCGACGCCATGTGGCGGACCCTCGCCGAGCAGGCCGGCGTCCGCCCGGAAGAGCTGCTCGCCAGGCGCGACGCGATCGTCCGCCGGGTCGAGGCGATGCACGAGCACGTCTCCCGGACGCGCTACCTGAGCCTGATGAAGGACCGCACCCGCGCCGGGCGTCCGCCCACGGAGCAGGAGGAGGCCGCCATCCGCCGCCGCGCCTCCGCCCCGCTGGCCGAGCAGATGGGCTGGCACGCGGTCCTGAGCGGGGTCGAGGACAAGGCCGGCTTCGAACTCATGCGGCGCGTCGGGCAGCAGGTGCCGATCCACACCGCCGTGCGGGTGCCGGGCGCGAACGTCGAGGTCGCGCTCGAGGAGACCGTCGAGCAGTTCCCCACCATGCGGGTGGAGAACTCCATCGATCGCGTCTACCCGTTCGAGACGGTCCCGGTGGACATCGACCTCGCGGTCCTCCCGCCCCCGCTCCGGAAGGACGGACGCGTCTCGATCGAGGTCCGCGGCGTGGCGACGCACATCCTCGGACGCCTCCGCGACCGCGTCTACGCCGAGGACGCCGAGGCCCGCCGCGAGGCGCTGCGCACCGACGCGGAACTCCGTGCGCGGGCGGTGACGCCCGACGGCGTGGACCGGGGCGCTTACCGCGACAAGGACCGCGTCGGGGCCGCCGGCGTCGAGGGCGGGCGCGAGCACGAACTCCGCGGGCTCCGCGGGCTGCGGATCGAGCGCATCCACACCGGCGAGATCGTGGAGACGCCCCCAGAGCCGGGGCGGGACGTCCGCGTCACCATCGACGCCATGCTCCAGGCGCGCATCCAGGCGATCATGGACCCGCGCCTCGGGCTCGCCTCCGTGCAGGAGTGGCACGGGCACGCCGACGACGAGAGCAACGGCGGGCCGCCGCCGGTCGGGACGCCCCTCGCCGGCGCCGTCGTGGTGCTGGAGATCGACACCGGCGACATCCTCGCCCTGGTCAGCACCCCCGAGGGCGTGCCGGAGGAGATCCGCGACGACCCGGAGGCCCGGCGTCTGTTCGAGGAGACCTTCCAGCCGCACGTGAACCGGGCGATCGCCCGCCCGTACCCGCCGGGGTCGATCGCGAAGATCGTCGCCCTCAACGGCGCGGTCCTGAGCGGGCACTACCGGATGGACGAGGGCATCGTCGACCGGGGGCACCTGCTCCCCAACCGCCCGGACGTCTACCGCGACTGGTACTTCAAGCGCTACGGCGCCACGCGCAGCCCCGCCCCGGACTACCCCCCCGTGCGGGCCGCCGAGTCGCTCATGTGGTCCAACAACACCTTCTACTACACCCTCGGGCAGCGGATGGGCCCGGACCGCATGGCCGAGTGCTACCGCATGTTCGGAGTCGGGCGGGCCTTCGGGCTCGGGATCGGCCCGGAGTGGCCCGGCGCCTTCACGCTCGACGGGAGCGAGCCCACCAACCTCACCGTCGACAACGCCATCCTCATGGCGATCGGGCAGGGCCCCGTCACCTGGACGCCGCTGCACGCGGCCAACGCCTACGCCACCCTCGCCCGCGCCGGCGTCTGGGTCGAGCCGCGCCTCATCGACGACCCCCGCGACCCGCAGGAGGTCCGCGACCTCCGCCTGAACCGCGCCGCCGTCGCCGAGTCCATCCGCGGGCTCGACCTCGCGATCAACAACGCCCAGGGCACCGGGCACGCCATCGGCTACGGCGAGCCCTGGGGGCGCCACGACATCTTCGACGTCCCGGGCGTGCAGGTCTGGGGCAAGACCGGCACCGCGACCGCGCCCCCCCTCGTCGTCGACCCGGACGGCGACGGGCCGGAGAAGCCGCGGGCGGTCCGCAGCGGGGACCACGCCTGGTTCGTCGTCGCGGTCGGGCCCGAAGGAGAGGACGTGCGCTACGTCGTGGCGGTGGTGATCGACTACGGCGGCTCCGGCGGGCGCGTCGCGGGCCCGATCTGCAACGAGGTCGTCCGCGCCCTCCGGACCGAGGGCTACCTCGAGCGTTCCTCCCTCGCGGGCGGAGGTTCCCGATGACCCGGGCCGCCGCCCCGCCCCGCCCCGAGCCGCCGATGAGCCGGCGCGACGCCGCGGCTCCCCCCGGGCGTCCCGGCGGGCTCGCCGTCGTCCTCGCCGGCGGCGTCCGCCCCGGCGAGCGCGTCGTCGAGCGCCTGCGCCTCGTCAACGCCGCCTGGCTGAGCATCCTCGCGGCGTTGGCCCTCTCCCTGCTCGGCGTCTACGCGATCGACGTCGCGCGGGCCGTGGAGCCGGCCGCCCGAGACCTCGACCCCACCGCCTGGCGGCAGATCGTCTTCCTCGCGGTCGGCATGCTCGCGGCCCTCATGGTGGCCCTGCCGCACTACCGCTTCATCGGGTGGCTCGCCTGGCCGCTCTACGCCCTGTGCGTCGGCGTGCTGGTCTTCATGCTGGTGCCGTTCGTGCCGGAGGCGATCGTCCGCCCCCGCAACGGCGCGCGGGCGTGGATCAACCTCGGCTTCACGGACTTCCAGCCGGCCGAGGTGATGAAGATCGCCTACGTCCTCGCCGTCGCCCGGTACCTGCGCTTCCGCACGCAGCACCGCCGCTTCCGCGGGCTGCTCGTGCCCGGGCTCATCACGTTCGTCCCCGTCGCGCTCATCACGCTGCAGCCGGACCTGGGCACCTCCAGCCTCTTCGCGCCGACCCTCTTCGGCGTGCTGATCGCCGCCGGCGCCCGCCTGCGCCACCTCACGATCATCGTCGCCTGCGCCGCCTTCGCCGCCCCCCTCAGCTACCCCCTGCTCGCCCCCCACCAGAAGGCCCGCATCGTCGGGCTCGTCCAGCAGATCCGCGGCGACAGCACGCTCGACCAGAGCATCAACTTCCAGCCCGAGACGGCCCAGCGCCTCATCGGCGCCGGGCGGCTCGAGGGCCTCGGCGACGAGGCCGCCCGCGTCCTCGTGCACTACAACCGCCTCCCCGAACGCCACAACGACATGATCTTCAGCGTCATCGTCACGCGGTTCGGCTTCCTCGGCGGCGTCGGCGTCATGGCCCTCTACCTCGTCTGGGTCGGCGGGGCCCTCGCCGTCGCCGCCACCTGCCGCGACCCCTACGGCCGCCTGCTCGCCGTCGGCTCCGCCGGGTTCATCGCGGCCCAGATGTTCGTCAACATCGGGATGAACATCGGGCTGCTCCCGATCATCGGCGTCACCCTCCCGTTCCTCAGCGCCGGCGGCTCCAGCATGCTCACGGTCTGGATCTTCACCGGGCTGCTCATCAACGTCGCCCTCCACCGCCCGCGCCCCCCGTACCGCACGAGCTTCGAGTGGTACGAGGACGAGGACGGCGTCGAGCGCGCCGCGACCCCCTGGGGCCGCAAGGCCGCGTGGCACGGGCGCGCGTGGACCAGGTGAAGCGCGACCGCCCCACCCCGCCTCCATCCCCCCACGCTCCATCTCCCCACGCCGCCGCCCGCCGGCTCCAACAATCCCCCGTGCCCCCCAAGACCGCCGACATCACGTTCCCGCGCGCCGACCACCCCCTCGACCCCCCGCCCGGCTTCGTCGATCAGGCCGCCGCCCTCGGCATCGCCTTCGACGAGGGCGATCTCGACCGCCTCGGGCGCTACCTCGCGCTGCTCATCGCCGCCAACGAGGTGGTCAACCTCACGGCGGTCAAGGACCCCGCCGAGGCGTGGACGCGCCACATCCTCGACAGCCTCTCGCTGCTCGCCGTGCTGGCGGACCTGCCGGACGGCGCCCGGGTGATCGACGTCGGCACCGGCGGGGGCCTGCCCGGCGTCCCCCTCGCCATCGCAGCGCCGCGCCTGCGGTTCACGCTGCTCGACGCGACGGGGAAGAAGATCCGCTTCCTGGAGCACGCCGTCCGGGAGCTGGGGCTGGCGAACGCCGAGCCCGTGCAGGCGCGGGCGGAGGAGGCCGCGGGCTACAACGCGCCGATGCGCGGCGCCTTCGACGCCGTCGTCTCCCGCGCCGTCGGGCGCCTCCCGACGCTGCTCGAGCTGACCGTCCCCTTCGCCAGGGCCGCCGAGGACGCGCCGCGGCCGAACGCCGGCGAGCCCGCGCCCGGCGGGCTGATCGCGCTCGTCAAGGGACAGCAGGCCGACGAGGAACTCGCCGAGGCGAAGCAGGCGATGCACCTCCTGCACGCCGCCCACGCCGGCACGATCGACACGCCGACGGGGCGCATCGTCGTCGTCGAGAAGCTGCGGAAGACGCCGCGGCAGTACCCCCGCCCGAACGGCGAGCCCAAGCGCCGCCCGCTGGGAGCCGCCCGATGACCGCTGCGCAGAGCCCGGCCGCGCCGGCGTCGCGCCGCCGCACCGAATGGGGAACCGTCGCCCTCGTCGGGGCGACCGGGGCCGTCGGACGCGAGCTGCTCGGGGTGCTCGCCCAGCGCGGGCACCGCATCGGCGAGCTGCGCCTGCTCGCCTCGGCGCGGTCGGCCGGCTCGCGCCTGCCCGCGCTCGGGGCGGAGCACGAGGTCCGCGAGGTCTCCCGCGAGGCGCTCGCGGGCGCGGCGCTGGTCTACTTCTGCGCCTCGGCCGACGTCTCGCGCGAGTTCGCCCCCGCGGCCGCGGAGGCAGGCGCGTACGTCGTCGACAACTCCTCGGCCTTCCGCGCGGCTCCCTCCGTCCCGCTCGTCGTCCCGGAGGTGAACCCCGGCGCGATCGGCCCGTCCGACCGCCTCATCGCGAACCCGAACTGCTCCACGATCATCCTGCTCGTCGCCGTCACCCCGCTGCACCGCGCCTTCGGCGTCGATCGGATGGTCGTCAGCACCTACCAGGCCGTCTCCGGCGCGGGCGACCCGGGCCTCGACGCGCTGCGCGAGGAGACCGCCGCCCTCTCCCGCAATGAGCCCCCGCGCCCGACGTTCTTCCCCGAGCCGTGCGCCGGCAACGTCTTCATCCACGAGTCGCCGACCGACCCCGCCACCGGCCGCAACGCCGAAGAGCAGAAGATGATCGACGAGACGCGCAAGATCTGGGGCGATGCCACGGTGCGGATCGCCCCCACCTGCGTCCGCGTCCCGGTCATGCGCGCCCACTGCGAGAGCGTCTGCCTCACGCTGCGCGAGCCGGCCGCCGAGGCCGAGGTCCGGCGCCTGCTCGCCCATGCCCCCGGCGTCCGGGTCGTCGACGACCGGGCGGCGCGGGCGTTCCCCACGCCCCTCCGCGCGGCCGGCGGCGACGACGTGCTCGTCGGGCGCATCCGCCCGGACGAGAGCCAGCCCCGCGACGGCGAACGGTTCTTCGGGTTCGAACTCTTCATCTCCGGCGACCAGCTGCGCAAGGGGGCGGCGCAGAACGCCGTCCAGGTCGCCGAGCTGCTTCCGGGCTGAGCCCGGGGAGGCGTGCGATGGCCGCGAGCCAGACGGGTCGCAACCGGGCCGGGTGGGTTCTGGCGGGCGTGGCGCTCGGGGCCGCCGGGGCCGCCGGG
>CAYMFP010000141.1:0-8039 GCA_964389385.1 uncultured Phycisphaeraceae bacterium
CCATCGCCGGCGAGGCCAAGGTGCCGTTCTTCTCGATCTCCGGCTCGGACTTCGTGGAGATGTTCGTGGGCGTCGGCGCGAGCCGGGTGCGCGACCTCTTCAAGCAGGCGAAGGAGTCGGCGCCGTGCATCATCTTCCTGGATGAGATCGACGCGGTCGGGCGCCGCCGCGGCGGGGGCTTCTCCACCGGGGGGCACGACGAGCGCGAGCAGACGCTCAACGCGATCCTGGTCGAGATGGACGGGTTCGCGTCGGGGGACGGCGTGATCGTGGTCGCGGCGACGAACCGGGCGGACGTGCTCGACCCGGCGCTGACGCGCCCCGGGCGGTTCGACCGGCAGATCACGGTGCCGCTGCCCGACCTCAAGGGCCGCATGGAGATCCTGAAGGTCCACGCGAACCGGGTGAAGCTCGGGCCGGACGTGGAGCTGGAGCGGATCGCGCGCGGGACGCCGATGTTCAGCGGGGCGGACCTGGCCGCGATCATCAACGAGGCGGCGATCAGCGCCACGATGGCGAACAAGGACTTCATCGAGCACGAGGACCTCGAGGAGGCCCGCGACAAGGTGAAGTTCGGGCGTGCGAAGAAGAGCCGGGTGCGCGAGAAGGACGAGAACAAGCTCGTCGCGTACCACGAGGCGGGGCACGCGGTGCTGCAGGCGCTGGTGAAGGACGGCGACCCGCTGCACAAGGTGACGATCATCCCGCGCGGCGGCGCGGGCGGGGCGACGTTCAGCCTGCCCGAGAAGGACCGCATGGGCTACGGGCTCAAGTGGCTGCGGGCGACGATGAAGATCCTGTGCGGCGGGCGGATCGCCGAGGCGCGGGCGATGGACGACGTCTCGAGCGGCGCGTCCATGGACATCGCGCAGGTGACGCAGCTCGCGCGGACGATGATCCTCGAGTGGGGCATGTCGCCGCGGCTCGGGTTCGTGCGGTACACCGGCGCGGACACGCGGGACATGTACCTGAAGGACCGCGACTTCTCGGAGGAGACGGCGCGGCTGATCGACGAGGAGATCAAGCGCCTCGTCGACGAGGCGTACGCCGAGGCCGAGCGGATGCTCGACGAGCACTGGGAGAAGGTCGTCGCGGTCGCGGAGGCGCTGATCCGGTACGAGACGCTCTCGGCGGACGAGGTGCACCGGATCATCCGCGGCGAGAAGATCAGCCGCCCGACGGTGGCGGACCTGCTGGCGTCGGGCCCGCGGCCGAAGAGCGGCTCGCGGACGCTCGCGGACGCGGCGCAGGGCGCGATCGACGACGAGGGGGGCGAGGCGGACTCGCCCCCGGCGGGCGGCGTGATCCCGAGCCCGGCGTGACCGGGGATCGAGCGAACTTCGGCGAGGCCCCGCTCCGGCGGGGCCTCGTTGTTTTTGCCCCGCGTGCGGCGGAACCGCCCGCGTGGCTCGGAGGCGGCGCGGGATCCGGTATGCTGCGGCGAGCCGGAAGGAGCGGGCGGGCATGGCGAACAAGGTCTTCACCGCGTTCCTGGTCGTCGCCTGCACGGGGCTGTGCGTGCTGGTGCTGCTGCTGGCGCGGGAGAACCGGCGGCTCAAGGGGGAGCTGGCGAGGGTGGGGTCGGCGCCGGCCGTCACGCTCGCGGTGGGGACCGAGGTCGGGCCGCTGCCGCTGGTGGACGCGGAGGGGGCGGCGTCGGAACTGGCCTTCGGCGAGGGCCCGGCGACGCTGGTGCTGATGCTCAGCGGGTCGTGCGGGTACTGCGCGGAGGCGCTGCCGGCGTGGAACGACCTTGCCGAGCGTGCGGCGAGGTGGGGCGTGCGTGCGGCGGCGGTGCAGATCGACGGGCCGCCGGGGGGGAACCCCGAGTACCGGCTCGTGCTGCGGACGCCGATCGCCTTCGTGCCCGGGGCGGCGGGGACGTGGCTGCGGGGGATCCCGTCGGTGCCGGCGGTGGTGCTGATCGACGGGGAGGGCGTGGTGCGGGAGGTCTCGGTGGCGGAGCTGACGCCGGAGCGCGTGGAGACGCTGGAGCGGGCGGCGATCGCCGCGGCGGCGGGGGAGTGAGGCAGGGGAAGGGGGCGGCGCGTCGGGCCGACGGGCCGCCCCGTCGGGCCGGCGATCACCTGACGGCGTCGCCCCAGGGGATGCAGTTCTTCTGCCCGGCGACGGAGGCCCAGCAGGAGTTGCTGTAGACCTTGCCGTTGGGGCAGAGAACGGGAGCCCAGACGTCGGGGCAGGCGACGGGGGGCCGGAGGAATCCGAAGGGGAGGGCCAGGGCCGTGGCGCCGGTGGCGGCCACGGCGGTGATCGCCGCGGCGAACGCGAGCATGGGTGCGCGACGGGTTCGTCTCATGTCGTCCTCGCTTTCTGCGGAGGGCGGCGCGCCTCCGAGCCGCGGCGTCCTCCGGCGTTCGGGAAAGGAGCGGCGCGGTGAAGGCCCGCGCCGCCCCGGGTGCGGTCGGTCAGAGAGGGAGCGGGTTGATGGGGTCCCAGATCGGGACGCAGTTCTTCTGTCCGGCGCGGAGGGCGTAGCAGGCGTTGCTGTAGATGTTGCCGTCGCTGCAGATGACGGGGTAGTAGACGTCCGGGCAGGCGGGGGGGATCCCCCAGCCCGGGGGCGGATCGGGCTTGTCGGCGAGCGCGGCCGTGCCCGTGGCCAGGACCGCCAACGCGCCCGCACCGAACGCGACCATCGACGCGCGAGTCACTCGTTTCATGTGGTCCTCGCTTTCGGGGCGGAGCGTCGGCGCGACCCGGCGTCGCCGTTCCGCCGTGCGTGAGATGGGGCCAACGTACCGGCGGGGGTGAGGGGGATCAATGGAAATTGCGAGAAGAAGAATGAGGGTGTGGAGGTGGAGAGGCGGCAATCGGGATTCGGCAATCGGCAATCGGCAATCGGGAGTCGGGATTAGGCAATCGGGAATCGGCAGCCGGCAACCGGGATTCGGCAATCGGCAATCGGGAGTTGAGAGTCGGGAAGTGGCAATCGGGGGTGGAAAGCGGCCGTGGGGAAAGAGAGTTTGTGTGACGGCGGTTTGGGATGGGAATGGTGGATGGAGACGGTGTGAGAACGGGGGCGTGGGGATCCGTATATGAGAAACGGTGCGGCCTGCGGTGGGCGGGCCGCGCCTTCGTGCGTTGAGGGGCGGTGATTGCCGATTACATGGGGACGGGGATGGGGCCCCAGAGCTGCGTGCAGCCGGTCTGGCCGGCGCGTGCGGCGTAGCAGTGGTTGCTGTAGATCTTGCCGTCGGGGCAGAGCACGGGCATCCAGACGTCCGGGCACATGATGCCGGGGTCGCCGATGCCGCCGCCGGGCCTGGCGAGGGCGGCGGCGCCGGTGATCGTCACCGCCGCCACGGCCGCGCCGAACGCGATCATCGGGGCGCGAGCTGCCTTCTTCATGTGGTCCTCGCTTTCGGGGCGGAGCGTCGGCGCGGCCCTGCGCCGCGCCGTCGCTTCCGCAGCGCGTGAGATGGGGCCAACCTAACTGTCCGCGTCGGGAGCGTCAACGGGTTTTGCGTGCCGCGGGCGAGGGCGGCACGCGATCGGGGTGTGCACTCGCAGGACCCTCCAAAGAGGGTGTGTCGTGAGGTTTGCGGCGGTGCTCGCGGTTCAGGGCGTGCGTTCGGCCTCGGCGGCGCGGGCCTCGATCTCGAGCGGGATATCCGCGTAACGGAATCCGGCGCGGGCCCAGCCGGCCGCGTATTCGGCGCAGAAGCCGCGGAGCCCGAGGCGGCGGAACTGGCGCGTGTGGACGAGTTCGTGGAAGAGGATGCGTTCGCGCAGAGTCTCGCTGTCGAGCGCGGCGTCGGACGCGAGCAGGACGAGGTCGCCGAGGCAGAGCCCGGCGGGGGAGGCGACGAGGGAGAGGCCGAGGCGGGCGGCGGCGCGCTCGAGCCACGGGGGCGCGGTGCGGATCGCTCCGGGTTCGGCGAGGCGGACGGCCGCGAGCATGTCGTGCGGGAACCAGCGCGCGAACCAGCGGCGTTCGGCGTCGGTGAGCGGGCGTGCGTGGGGGGCGTGGGCGGCCGCGAGGCGGCGGACCAGGCACGGGCCGAGGGCGCGGGCGGCGCAGGCGCAGGCGGGGGCGAGCAGGCGGCCGAGGGTGCGGCGGGCGGCGGGCGCGCGGGCTGCCGGGGTATGCTGCGGCCTCGATCGCTCGTCGTCCTTTCCTCGTCGGGAGTTCACGCGTGGCTCATCTCATCGCTTTGCTGGTGCTGGTTTCGGCCGCGGCGTTCATGGTGGCGGGAGGCGGGGTGGGGGTGGGGGAGGTCGATCGGGCCGAGGAGCCGCTGCGGGTGCTCGTGTTCACGAAGACGGCGGGGTATCGGCACGATTCGATCCCCGACGGCGTGCGGGCGCTGCGCGAGCTGGGCGAGGAGCACGGGTTCGAGGTCGAGCACACGGAGGACGCGTCGATCATGAACGACGCGGACCTGGCGCGGTTCGGGGCGGTGGTGTTCCTGTCGACGACGGGGGACATCCTCGACGAGGAGCAGCAGGGGGCGTTCGAGCGGTACATCCGCGGGGGCGGGGGGTTCGTGGGCGTGCACGCGGCGTCGGACACGGAGTACGGGTGGGCGTGGTACGGGCGGCTGGTGGGGGCGTATTTCCTGAGCCACCCGGAGATCCAGGACGCGGCGATCGTGGTGGAGGACCGGGAGCACGCGAGCACGGGCATGCTGCCGGAGCGGTGGGAGCGGCGGGACGAGTGGTATGACTTCCGGGAGAGCCCGCGGGGTGAGGAGGGCGTGCGGGTCCTGGCGCGGCTGGACGAGTCGACGTACCGCGGGGGGCGGATGGGGGAGGATCATCCGATCCTGTGGTGCCGGGAGTTCGAGGGCGGGCGGTCGTGGTACACGGCCGGGGGGCACACGAAGGAGTCGTTCGCGGAGCCGCTGTTCCGGGCGTCGCTGGCCCGGGGGATTCTTTGGGCGGCGGAGGGGCGGAGAGCAACCACGGAGCACACGGAGGACACGGAGGGAGAGGAAGAGACGCGGTAGAGCTCGCGGCGGTGGGGGAGGAGTGACATGCTCTCCGCTCCGTGCGCTCCGTGTGCCCCGTGGTTGCTCTCCGCGGGCGGCGGCTACGCGGGGTCGATCTCGCAGGTGAGGACGAGTTCGATCGCGAGGTCGTTGGGGAGGGTGGCGTGTCCGAAGAGGGCGCGGGTGTGTCCGGCGCGGTCGCCGAGGACCTCGTTGAGCAGTTGGGAAGCGCCGTCGGCGACGGCCGCGTGCTGCGCGAAGCGCGGGGCGGTGTTCAGGTGGGCCTCGAGGCGGAGGACCTGGCGGAGTCGGTCGAAGCCGCCGAGGTCGTGGCGGATCCGGGCGAGAGCGTTGAGGGCGGCGAGGCGTGCGGCCTGGCGTCCCTGATCGACGCTGAGTTCGCCGCCGATCTTGCCGACCCATTTGGGGCGGCCGTCCTGGATGGGGAACTGTGCGGAGACGAAGAGGAGATTGCCTGCGACGGCGGTGGGCTTGTAGGCCCCGCCCGGGGGTGGGGGCTCGGGGAGGGTGATGGAGCGTTCGCGGAGTCTGTCGTCGATGGTCACGGGGGATCGTTGCCGCGCGGGAGCGGGGAATACAGGGGCGGGGCGAGGGTTCCTGGGGGATAAGGAGAATGGTCATGGACGCACGCATCGATTGGGCGAAGGCCTCGCCGGGCGCGTACCGGGCGATGGTGGGGCTGGAGATGCACCTGGCGCAAGGGGCGATCGAGAAGCCGCTGCTGGAGCTGGTGAAGCTGCGGGCCTCGCAGATCAACGGGTGCGCGTTCTGCATCGACATGCACTGGAAGGACGCGCGGGCGGCGGGGGAGACGGAGCAGCGGCTGTACGGGCTTTCGGCGTGGGAGGAGAGCCCGTACTACTCGGAGCGGGAGCGGGCGGCGCTGCTGTGGACGGAGGCGCTGACGAACGTGCGCGACGGGCACGTGCCGGACGCGGTGTTCGAGGCGGTGCGCCCGCACTTCAACGACGAGGAGCTGGGGGACCTGACGCTGGCGGTGGTGGCGATCAACGCGTGGAACCGGATCGCGATCGCGGGGCGGACGGTTCCGGGGTCGTACCGGCCGGCGCGGCAGCACGCGGGGGTGTAGCGGCTCGCGGATTCTGACGACTGATCCGGGATGCGATCGGGGATGGAACCTTCGTTGCCGGCGGGGCCGGTGACCTTGGTATGCTGCGGCCGCGCCGGCGGGTGCCGGCGGGAGGGGAGGCCGCGTGCTGAAGGCGTTGCGTCGGGATGAACCGTCGGTTGGGGTGGTGCTCTACCGGGGCAACCTGCAGCCGCGTGCGGAGGAGTTCGACTTCCTGCGTCGGGAGGGGATCGACGTGCGGCCGGGGCGTCCGGTGCAGGGGGGGTGGGCGTTGGAGTTGCGGCATCGGGAGTGGGGGGCGGCGCTGCTGTCCGCCCAGGAGGGGATGCGGCCGCCGCCGGCGGATTACGTGGAGTGGTCGCACGGGCTGACGCGTGAGGAGAAGGAGCAGATCCGTGGCGCCGGGACGGCGATCGGGCTGCGCGTTCCGGCGAAGCGCGGCAACGTGCTCGCGGACCGGAAGCGGATGCTGCGGTTCATGCGTGCGGTGATGGCCGACGACGCGCTGGCGGGTCTCGACACCGCGGCGACCCGGTTCTGGACGCGGGATGCGCTCGATCTGGAACTGACGCACGGGGCGGATCTGGACGTCGGTGCGGTGTACACGATCCATTCGGTGTACGACGACGCGGCGCCGGGGGAGCCGGAGCCGTACTGGGTGCACACGCACGGGCTCGCGGAGCTGGGCGGGTTCGACTTCGACATCCTCGCGCCGTCGGCGGACTTCATCGAGGCCGCGGGCGGCGGGTTTCTGGACGCCCTTGCCTACATGGTGTTGTCGGGGGACGTGCAGATGGACGGGCCGGCGGTGCGGTTTGCGATGCCGGACGGGGTGGTGCGGATGGTGAACGCGACGCGGTTCATGACGCACGCCCGGCCGGAGGAGCGGAAGCTGCGGGAGCACGACGAAGAGCACGGAACGAAGCGGGCGGTGGTGTGCGACCCGAGCGAGCGGGCGGGCTTCCTCGGGCTTGGGCGTCGGCGGCCGTCAGCCTCGGCGTTCTTCAGGCGCTTCGACGGCGATCGGCCCGCGGTGGTGTTCTTCTCGGACGCGGTGACGGAGATGATGGCGGAGCGGGCCCGCGCGACCGTGCCGGCGCTGCTGGGCGTGCGCGCGGAGCTGCCGAGGATCTGTCCGACGCTCCTGAAGCTGCGGTACGAGACGGATTCGGGAGGCGCCGAGCACCTGTGGTTCGAGGTGCAGGAGATGGATGGGGATACGGCCGAGGCGACGCTGTTGAACGAGCCGCATGACATCCGGGCGATGCACGCGGGGGAGCGGCGGCGGCATAGCCTGGCGCGCCTCACGGACTGGGCGGTGCAGACGCCGGCGGGGCAGATCAACCCGCGCGATCAGCGGGCGCTGCGTTCGATGAGGATGCTGCCGCCGGAGTTGCTTGCGAAGCTGGAGGAAGCGGGAGCCGGGGTGGGGAGGTAAGTTGAGGGGGCCGGGCGTCAGGCGGACGGCCTTGGCGCCTGCGTGGGCTCGCGCCAGTTGTCGTCGGGGAAGCGGCGTTCCATCCAGAGAGCGGCGCTCTCGCCGAGGGGGTTGAAGCCGAGGGGGGCGTAGACGCCGTGGGCGTCGCGGGTGGCAAGGACGGCGCGGCGGAGGTGGGCGAGGTCCGGGTGCCCGAGGAGGGCGCGGACCATGCGGCGGGCGAGGCCGTGCCCGCGGTGTTCGGGGAGGACGTAGACGTCGGCGATCCAGGCGAAGGTAGCGCGGTCGGTGACGGCGCGGGCGAAGCCGATCTGGGATCGCCGGCCTCGGGCGTCGGCGTGGAGGGCGGAGCAGACGAGGGAGTTGCGGACGGCGCGTTCGTGGATGTCGCGGCGGAGGCCCTCGGACCAGTAGGTGCGGGAGAGGAAGGCGTGGGTGGCGTCGAGGTCGACGTCGGCGGGGTCGAGGGAGAGGGTGTACATGCGGGCGACGCGTCGCTGGTCCGCTGGGGTCAGTTGTCGGCGTTGGTGAGGAGGAG
>CAYMFP010000142.1:0-8024 GCA_964389385.1 uncultured Phycisphaeraceae bacterium
CGTCTTGCGGGCGGTGGTCTTCCGCGCGGCGGGCTTGGGGGCCCCGGCCTTGACGACGCGCTTGGCCGTGCGGCGTGCGGCGGGCTTGGAGGCCTTCTTGGCCGCGGGCTTGCGGGCGAGGCTGGTGCCGGCCTTCTTGACGCGGGTGACGCGCTTGGCGGCGGGCTTGCGGGCCGTCGTCTTCGACTTGGTGCTGCGGCTCGCCCGGGGGGCGGTGGTGTTCAGCTTCTTCGTCCGCTTGGTGGCGGTGCGGCGGGTGGTGGATTTCCGGACGGAACGCCCGGTGCTGGTCGTGCGGCGGGCGCGGGTGTTCGTCTTGCTGGTGGTGGGCATTTCGCCAGTGCTCCGTCGTCGGCGGGAGGGGCTCGGGCGGGCGCTTCCGTGCGCCCCATCGGCCTTCCGTGCCGCCTGAGTGGTCTCTGCCGCCGCCCACCCCGCTCGGGTTGGATCGCGGCGACCGCTCCGCCATCGGCCGGTCGATCCGAGAACATCACTTCGAGTGGCGGCGCGCACGAAAATTTCCGACTTCCCGCTTGGGACTGGCAATTCCCGCCGACCGTCCGGACAATCCAGATGCCGGGGAAGGAGAGCCCCGGAGAAGCCCGGAGAGCCCGATGACCCAGGTCCAGAGCCGCGCAGACGACGCCGCCGCGTCCGGCGGGGGCGCGGGCGAGCCCCGCCCCGGGGGCGCGTGGTCGCCCGAGTCGTGGCGCTCCCGCCCGGCGGCGCAGGACGTGGTCTACCCGGACGCCGAGGCCGTCGCCCGGGCCGTCGCCCGCCTCAAGCAACTCCCCCCGCTGGTGACGTCGTGGGAGATCGACCGCCTGCGGCGCGAGATCGCGCAGGCCCAGCGGGGCGAGCGGTTCATCCTCCAGGGGGGGGACTGCGCGGAGACGCTGGCGGAGTGCCGCCCGGAGCTGATCGCCAACAAGCTCAAGATCCTGCTGCAGATGAGCCTGGTGCTCGTCCACGGGCTCAAGCGCCCCGTGACGCGGATCGGCCGCATCGCCGGGCAGTACGCCAAGCCGCGCTCGAGCCCGACGGAGACCTGCTCCGTCGGCGGGGTCCCGACGGAGCTGCCGAGCTACTTCGGCGACCTCGTGAACCAGGCCGCCCCCACCGTCGCCGCGCGCACGCCGAACCCCGAGCACATGCTCGCGGCGTACCAGCACTCGGCGCTGACGCTGAACTTCATCCGCTCGCTCGTCGACGGCGGGTTCGCGGACCTGCACCACCCGGAGCAGTGGGACCTCTCGTTCTTCAACCACGCCGACCTGCTCCCGGCGCGCAAGCTCCAGTACGAGCGGATGAAGGAGACGCTCGCCGACGGGCTCCGCTTCATGGAGGCCCTCGGCGAGAAGAACGTGGCGGAGCTGACCCGGGTCGAGTTCTTCACGAGCCACGAGGGGCTGAATCTCTGGTACGAGTCGGCCCAGACGCGGCAGGTGCCCCGCAAGCCGGGCTGGTGGGACCTGACCACCCACCTCCCGTGGATCGGCGAGCGGACCCGCCAGGCGGACGGCGCCCACATCGAGTTCTTCCGCGGCATCCGCAACCCGGTCGGCGTGAAGATCGGGCCCAAGGCCGACGCGGACGAACTCTGCCGGGTGATCGACCTGCTGAACCCCGAGGGCGAGCCCGGCAAGCTCGTGCTGATCGCCCGGATGGGCGCGGGGAACGTGCGGGCCGCCCTGCCGCGGCTGCTCGAGCGCATCCGGGCCCACGGCAGCCCCGTCCTGTGGATGTGCGACCCGATGCACGGCAACGGCGTGAAGACCGAGGCCGGGATCAAGACGCGCAACTTCGACGACATCCTCGCCGAGCTGGAGGCGACCGCCGACCTGCACGAGCAGGCCGGGACGATCCTCGGCGGCGTGCACTTCGAACTCACGGGCGAGGACGTGACGGAGTGCGTCGGCGGGGCCGCGGGCGTGACGCCCGACGATCTGACGCGCAACTACGCGACGCTGTGCGACCCGCGGCTGAACTACCAGCAGTCGCTCGAACTCGCCTTCCTGCTCGCCGGCAAGCTCTCCCGCTGACCGCAACGAGCCGGGGCGCCAAGCCCCTGGGGGCCGACCCGAGCGTCCGCGCCCCCCCGACGCCGGACCGGACCGATCTATCCAGGGATGCCGCCCAGGGATGCCGCCGCGCCGGCGGCCCGCTCCATGCGATCGGCCGGCGGCACGCGCGACGAAAGGCCGATCCGCTTCCGGGGTGTGCGGCGCCCGTCCTGATCTTCTTGCGCTTGCGTGCGATCTCCGGGGGCTTTGCGTCCCCGGCTCGCGGCCTGCGCTCAATCCGCCACCGGTTCGGTCCGATCACCTCGTCGTCGCCCGCCCCCCCCGATCCCGTGGCGGCGCCAACCCAAGACCCGTTCAAGGAGGAACGGTCGGATGCTCCGACTCACCAGCTACGTCCCCGAGGCCCCGCTCCCCCCGCTGCCGGCGAACCGCCGCCGCTTCGATCGGGTGCCGCTCGACGGGGTCGCCTGCGCCTCGGCCGTCACGCCGGAAGGTGACCGCATCCTCACCGGCGTCCTCTTCACCGACCGCTCGATGGGCGGGTTCGGGCTGCGCAGCGCCGTGGCGATCCCGCCGGGCTCGCAGGTGCACCTGCACATCGATGGCATCCGCGTCCCCGGGCGCTCGGGCGCGGTCGCGTACTGCACCCGCGACACCGACGGCGCTTACCGCATCGGCATCGACTGCGCCGCCCAGGCCGCCGCCGCCTGACAACGCGCCGGGGGCGCCAAGCCCCCGGCTCGTGAGTTAGAAGCGTTCGGCCGCTCTGCGGTAGCGCTCCCACATCGCCTCGAGCGCCGAGGGGATCACCCGCACGCCGCCCACCACCGTCATGAAGTTCACGTCGCCCCCCCACCGCGGCACGAGGTGCGCGTGCAGGTGGTGCGGGACGCCGGCCCCGGCCGCGCGGCCCTGGTTGATCCCGACGTTCACGCCCTGCGGCTCCAGCGCCCGTTCCATGAGTTCCATGCCGCGCTCGATGAGGCGCCAGAGGGCCGCCCGCTGCTCCGGCGTGTAGTCCAGCAGGCGCGGACGCGGCTCGCCCAACGCGACGAGCAGGTGCCCGTTCGCGTACGGGTAGCGGTTGAGCAGGATCATCCCCGACGCGTCGCGCTCCACGACCAGGTTCGCCGCGTCCCGTTCCGGGGCCTTCCAGTAGTCGCTCAGAAAGGAAAAGACCGGCGGGCGCAGGTCCGGGGCGCTCGGGTTCTCGGACCCGGGCGCGTCGCCCCGACCCCCTGCGCCACCCGCGCGACCGCCCGGAACGGCCCCGGCGCGCGCCGACTCGACCATCCCCTCCGCATCGCCGATGGACTCCAGGTACGGCAGGCGCCAGGGAGCCCAGATCGCGTCCTGCCCCGTCTTCGCATCGCTCATGAGCGGAGCGTATCGACCACCCCCGGCGCCGGGCGTCCGGGGCACGGAGGCGCCATGAAGGTCCGCGACATCATGTCCAGGCCCGTCCGCACGGTGGACATGGACCGCACGGTCCTCGAACTCGACCGGATCTTCGAGAAGCTCGAGTTCCACCACGTCGTCGTCGTCGACCGCGGGCGTCCCATCGGCGTCGTCTCCGACCGCGACGTCCTCCGATCGGTCAGCCCGTTCGTCGGCACCATGTCCGAGCGGGCCCAGGACGAGCAGCTCCTCAAGCGACGGGCCCACCAGATCATGACCCGCCCGCCGATCACCATCGGGCCCGACGAGCCCGTCGCCGCGGCCGGGCGTCTCATGCGCGAGCAGCGCGTCTCCTGCCTCGTCGTCGTCGAGCCGGCCTCCGCGTCCGGCGATCCGGAACGCCTCGTCGGCATCATCACGCTCCGCGACATCGCGGACTGGGCGGTCGAGGAACTCGAATCCCGGGCCGCGGCCTGACGCCCCGTCCTGGCGCGGCTCTTCCTCCGCTGGCGAGAGGCCCCGACGCGCTCCACCCACCGGGCCGCCGCAACTTTTTGCATAGCCGGCGGTATACCGGCGGTACGAAAGATCCCGCGGCGCTTCTGCCGCGGAGCCGGGCCGCCGCGCCGTGACCGGGCGAGCGGCTCCGGACGCACCCCCAATCCATGCTTCCACGGTCGGCTCCCGAACCAGCGGTTCGACGCCGGCCGCCGTCGGCGTTCCGGGCTTCTTCTCCCCGCTATCCTCCAGACCCGTTCCGAGAAACACACGGAGACCAGCATGTTCGAATCGGTGAAGGTCGGTGGGCGCGCCTCGGGCGCGGCCCTTATCGTGGGTCAGTTCCAGGGCAAATCGGGCGGGGAAGCCCTCGATCCGGCCACGACCGACCTGCTCGCCGGATTCGACCCCGACGGCTGGGCCGCCGCCGCCGCTCGCCGCCCCGAGGCGACCGGCGCCGTCGGCTCGTACGTCGAGTGCTTCCCCGGCGACGGGTCGCGCCGCGTGCTCATCGTCGGGCTGGGCAAGCGTGAGGACTTCTCCCCATCCCGCCTGCGGCAGGCCGCGGCCGCGGCCGGGAAGCGCCTCGCCGCCGCGAAGGAGCCGGCCGCGGAGGTCGCGGTGCACCTCGCCGTGGAGCACGCGGGCGGGGGCGACCCGGCGTACGGCGGGCAGTGCTTCGGCGAGGGGCTCGGGCTGCTCGCCTGGAACCCGAACCTCTACCAGGGCTCGGCCGGGGAGAAGAAGGATCGCCCGAAGCTCCAGGTCCGCTGCGCCGACCGGGCCTTCCAGAACGGGATCCAGCGCGGGCTCGACCTGGCCGAGAGCACCAACATCGCCCGCACCCTCTCGCAGACGCCGCCGAACATCTGCACCACGACCTACATCGCCGAGCAGGCGCAGAAGCTCGCCCGCGAGACGGGGCTGCGCTGCACCGTCTTCCAGGGCGCGGCGCTCGAGCGCGAGAAGTTCACCGGGCTGCGGGTCGTCGGGGCCGCGAGCGAGAACCCGCCGCTGATGATCCGCCTCGAGTACACGCCGGGCGGGTCCGGGCGGGGCAAGAAGGCCGGGAAGAAGACGGGCAGGCGCGGCGGGAGCGACAAGCCCCTCGTCCTCGTCGGCAAGACGATGACCTACGACTCCGGCGGGCTCTCGCTCAAGATCAACAACGGCATGAAGGGCATGAAGCGCGACAAGGACGGCGGGTGCGCCGTCTTCGGCGCCATGCACGCCATCGCCACCGTCATCCGGCCGAACCGCCCCGTGGTCGCGCTGCTCTCGGTCGCGGAGAACTCCGTCTCCGACGAGGCGTACCGCCCGGACGACGTCATCACCTTCCGCAACGGCGTCACCGTCGAGGTGACGAACACCGACGCGGAGGGGCGGCTCGTCCTCGCCGACGCGCTGATCTACGCGTGCGAGAAGGAGAACCCCGCGGCGATCGTCGACCTGGCCACCCTCACGGGCGGCGTCGTGGTCGCCCTCGGCTCCGTCTTCGCGGGCATGTGGTGCGACGACGACGCGCTCCGCGCCCGCGTGGAGGCCGCGGCCGACCGGACCGACGAGCGCGTCTGGCGCCTGCCCCACGACGCGAAGTACCGCGACATGATGAAGAGCCAGGTCGCCGACATCGTGAACAGCGCCCCGGTGCGCGAGGCGCACCCGATCCAGGGCGCGGCGTTCCTGAGCTACTTCGTCCGCGAGGGCATCCCGTGGTGCCACCTCGACATCGCCGGCGTCCACGCGACCGACAAGGACACCGGCCCGTTCTGCCCCGGGCCGACGGGCTGGGGCGTCCGCCTGCTCGCCGAACTCGTCGCGAACTGAGCGGCCCGGTCCGAGCCGCCATCCCCGAGAGCCCCGCGTCGCCGCGGGGCTTTTTCGTTTCCGGCGTCCGACGCCCCCGGCGGCCCGGCGTGCGCCCGCGAGCCGCGGCGCCTTTCCGATCGGACGCTCCGCGGATCGGCCCCGCTCCGGTACCCTAGTTCCGACCGCCGGCTCCGGAGAGACCCGCCATGACCACCGCCCTCCTCCTCACGCTCGCAGCCGTGACCGCCCACCCCACCCCACCCGCCACCCCCCACTCCGCCCCCGACTCCGCCGGTCTCCGCCTCGCCTCTGTGCTGACGGACCACATGGTGGTCCAGCGCGAGCAGCCCGTGACGCTCTGGGGCTGGGCCGCGCCGGGATCACACGTCACCGCGACGGCGGACGGCCGCTCCGCCTCGGCGACGGCCGACGAGCACGGCCGCTGGTCGCTCGAACTCGACCCGCTCCCGGCCGGCGGCCCGTACGCGATCACCGTCGCCGCCGGGGATCGCACGGAGACCCTCGACGACGTCCTCTCCGGCGACGTCTGGCTCGCCAGCGGGCAGTCGAACATGGAGTGGCCGCTGCAGAACACCGATCGCGGGGCGGAGTCGATCGCGGCCGCGGACATCCCGGGCCTCCGCCTGCTGACCGTCGGTCGCGCCCAGCCCGCCGAGCCCGCGCCGGACATCACGACGCGGGGGTGGGCCGTCTCCGCCCCCGGCTCGGCCTCGGGCTTCTCGGCCGTCGGCTTCCACTTCGGGCGCCTGCTCCACGAGGAACTCGGCGTGCCGATCGGCGTGATCAACGCCTCGTGGGGCGGCTCGCCGGTCGAGTCGTGGATGCCCGAGCGGGCGCTGCGCGAGGCGGGGCGGTACTCGGCGATCCTCGGTCGGATGGAGGCGTACAACGCGGCGGCCGCGAACGCCGCGGCCGGAGCGCAGGCCGCCCAGCAGAACTGGGCCGCGTTCATCGGTGAGCTGTACGCCAGCGGCGCCGACCTCGGCGAGGGGTACGAGGCCGCCGGGCTCGACGACGGCGCCTGGCCGGAGATCCCCGTCCCCGGCCGCTGGGAGACGACGGTCGCCCCCGACCTCGACGGCATCGTCTGGTTCCGCCGGACCATCGATCTCCCCGCCGCGTGGGAGGGCAAGCCCGCGCGGCTCGCGCTGGGCGCGATCGACGACTTCGACCAGACGTTCGTCAACGGCGTCGCCGTCGGCGGGACGGACCCCTCCGTCCCGAACGCCTACCAGCGGCGGCGCGAGTACGACGTGCCGCCGGGCGTGCTCCGGGCCGGGAAGAACGTCGTCGCCGTGCGCGTGATCGACGTCTCCGGCGGCGGGGGCTTCAGCGGCTCGGGCGAGGACCTGCGCCTCACGGGCGACGGGCTCGAGCCCGTCGCGCTCGACGGGCGGTGGCGCTACGCCGTTGCGGCGGACGCGGAGGCCGAAGGCTGGCCGTCGCCGCCGTGGATCCTCCCCGGCTCGCTCGACCCGATGTACCGCCCGGTGGCGATGTACAACGGCATGATCGCCCCGATCACGCCGCTGCCGATCCGCGGGGTGATCTGGTACCAGGGGGAGACGAACACCGGGCGCTCGGAGCAGTACCGCCACCTCTTCCCGCTGTTCATCGAGTCGTGGCGCGAGGCGTTCGGCAACCCCGACCTGCCGGTCCTGTTCGTGCAGCTCGCCAACTACATGCAGCGGGCCGAGCAGCCGGGCGAGAGCGGCTGGGCCGAGCTGCGCGACGCGCAGGCCGCGGCGCTCGCCCTCCCCAAGACCGGCATGGCGACGGCCGTGGACCTCGGCGAGGCCGACGACATCCACCCGCGCAACAAGCTCGACGTCGCCCGCCGCCTCGCGGCGAACGCGCTGGCGATCGAGTACGGGCGGGACGTCCCGCACCGGGGCCCGACCCCGGCCGAGATCGCGTTCGAGGGGCGCGAGGCCCGCGTCCGCTTCGAGCACGCCGCGGGCCTGACGACCGGCGACGGACGCCCGCCGCAGGGATTCGCCCTCGCCGAGCGCGGCAAGCCCTTCCGCCGGGCCGAGGCTCGCATCGAGGGCGACACCGTCGTCCTCACGGCCGAGGGCGTCGAGCACCCCGCCGAGATCCGCTACGCCTGGGCCGACAACCCCGACGTGAACCTCTACAACGAGCACGGCTTCCCGGCGACGCCCTTCCGCACCGACGAGAGGCCGATGGTGACGGCGGGGCGGGAGTAGCGTCGAGACGCGCCAACGCGCCAACGCGCCAACGCGCCAACGCGCCAACGCGCCAACGCGCCAA
>CAYMFP010000143.1:0-8009 GCA_964389385.1 uncultured Phycisphaeraceae bacterium
CCCCCACCTCTCCCACCCTCGACACCGCTCGGGCAGGCCGGGGAGACGCCCGCCTCGGCACCCGCGCCGACGCCGGCCGCGGCGCTGGCGTTCCCGCCGCTGGAGGCGACGGGAACGCTCGTCCCCCGCCGGGTGCGCCTCGGCGTGCCGGAACCGCTGGAGATCACCCGCTCGCTCGGGGAGATCACCTTCCGCCCGGGGTCCGGCGGCATCGACCGCCTCCGCCTGGAGGGCGACGGGTGGACGGGCACGCTCGACGGCGGCTGGACGCTGCGCGACGCCGGGGGCGTGCGGGCGAGCGGGGTGGTGAACCTCTCCGCCCGGTCGCTCTCGTCGGAGCTGGTCGACGCGCTGCCCGCGGGCGTGACGGCCGCGATCCGCGCCCTGGAACTCTCGGCCGACGGCGGCGTCCGCGCGGAGGAGCTGAACGTCCGCCTGGAGACGGACGCCGCGGGCGTGCTGACGGACGTCGGCGTCAACGGGCGGCTCACGCTCAACGGGGCCTCCCTGGAGGCCGGGGTCCGGATCGCCGACGCGAACGCCTCCATCGCGCTGCGGTTCGCCCGGTCCGGGGAGGCGGAACGTCTGGAGCTGACCGCGTCGGCCCCGCGCCTGCGCGTGGCGGGGGTCCGGATGTCGCGCGGGCGGCTGCGCCTGGCGGGGGATCCGCGGGAGGCGCTCGAGCTGCAGGGCATGGAGGCGACGGTGCACGGGGGGCGGATCGCCGGGAACGGCGAGATCCGCCCGCCGCGGGAGGGCGCCCCGGCGTCGTACGAGCTGCACGCGCGCGTGGCGGACGCGCGCCTCGCGCCGGTGCTCGACGACCTGCTGCCGGCCGACGGGCGGGCGGTCGGCTCGGTCCCCGGCGGCTCCTGGAGCGAGGGGGGCAACTACCAGCGGGGCACGCTGGACGCGGACCTGACGCTCGAGGGCGTGCTGGGGGAGCGTCCGGCGCGGCGGGGGCGGGGGACGGTGACGGTCTCCGAGGGCCCGGTGGTGGAGCTTCCGCTGCTGACCCCCCTGATCGAGTTCAGCAACCTGAGCCTGCCGCGCGGGGAGACGCTCAGCAACGCGCGGGCGGACCTGTTCGTCGACGACGACCTGATCGTGCTGGAAGAGATCCTGGTTTCGAGCCGCTCGATCGCGATCTACGGCTACGGTACCGTGAGGTGGCCGAGCGGGGTGCTGGACCTGCGCCTGCACTCCCGACGGAACACGCAGATCCCGCTGATCAGCCCGCTGGTGGAGAGTCTCCGCGACGAGCTGGTGATCACGCGGATCGGCGGGACCCTGTCGGACCCCCGGGTCTCGACGGAGCCGTTCGCCGGGACGCGGCAGGCGCTGGGCGACCTGCTGGGCGTGCCGGAGACGGAGAGCGAACGCCGCCTCCGGGAAGCCCGGCGCCGCGCGAGGGACGCGAGCGCCGACCGGGACACGCGCGACACGCCGCCCGTGCCCCCCGTCCAGCGTCCGTAGATCGGGCGCGCCCGCGCCGGGCGCCCCCGCGCACCAAGAAAGCCGAGACATGTCCGAAGCCGTGAACGGAGAGAGAAACCTGCCCCGCAACCCGTCGCGCACGGAGCCGACGACCGAGCCCGCGAAGGACGAGGGATCCGCCGAGCAGCGCCGCGTCGCCGAGGAGGCGCGGCGTCGGCCGATCTCCGGGGGCGAGGCCGCCGACGGCGACCGCTTCGGGCGCCAGGAGCTGGACCCGCCCGGGAGCACGCAGCCGAAGAACGAGTCGGCCGCGCCCCCCGAGCGCCCCGAGCAGCGCCGCGCCGACGACGGCGAGATCCAGGACCGCATCAACGAGCTCATCTACGACATCGCCGGGCGGGCCGACCGCTACGACGTGAAGATGGTCCGCGAGCTGATCACCGCGGCCCTCAAGCTCATCCCCGACGGGCGGCACACGGGCGAGCTGAAGCTCATCACCGCCGCGGTGAAGGAGATGCGCTACGCCTACCGCGTCTTCGGGCAGTACCCCGACCCCCACAAGGTCACGATCTTCGGCTCGGCCCGCACGCCGGAGGACCACCCGGACTTCCAGGCCGCGGTCGAGTTCTCCAAGATCATGGCCGAGCGGAAGTGGATGGTCATCACGGGCGCCGGCGACGGGATCATGAAGGCCGGGCACGTCGGGCCGGGGGTCGAGAAGTCCTTCGGCGTCGCGATCCGCCTGCCGTTCGAGACCACCGCGAACACGGTGATCGCCGGGGACGAGAAGCTCATCAACTTCCGCTACTTCTTCACGCGCAAGCTGATGTTCCTGAGCCAGGCCGAGGCCGTCGTCTGCTTCCCCGGCGGCTTCGGCACGCTGGACGAGACGTACGAGACGCTCACGCTCGTGCAGACGGGCAAGGCCTCGATCATCCCGATCGTGTTCGTGGAGGGATCCGACCCGACCCCGGGCCCCGGCTACTGGGAGGGGTGGCTCGACTTCACCCGCTCCCAGCTCGCCGACCGCGGCTGGATCAGCCCGGAGGACTTCGACCTCTTCTACATCGCCGAGAACCCGGCCGACGCGGCCGACCACATCTGCCGCTTCTACCGCAACTACCACTCCTCGCGCTACGTCCGCGACGAGCTGATCATCCGCATCAAGCACCGCGTGCGGCAGGAGGACGTCGACCGCCTGAACGACGAGTTCAGCGGCCTCGTCGCCAGCGGGCGGATCACCCAGGGCGAGGCCCACCCGGTCGAGGACGACCACCTCGACCTGCCCCGCATCCGCTTCCACCACACCCGCCACCACTACGGGCTCGTGCGCCGCCTGATCGACCGCATCAACTCCTTCGAGTTCGCCGAGACGGCGGACGCCGCGCGATGAACGCGCCGAGGGCCATCCCGGTCCTCGCCGCGCTTGCCCTCCGCGGGCTGGCCCTCGCCGGGCTGGCCCTCGCCGCGCCGGGCTGCTCGGCCCCCGCGCCCGGCACGCCCCTGCCGGGCGGGCGCCCGCGCAGCGCCGTGCCGGAGCCGTTCGCCGCCGCGGCCGTGAACGGCGCCGAGGTCTGGCGGTGGCGCGTCGACGATCTTCCCTCCGCGATCGCGCCGGTCCTGGCGGGGCTGCCCGCCGAGCCCCCCGACGCCGACCCCGCGGCGCTCGAGGCGTGGCGGCGGTCGGGGCTGCGGGCGGTCGTCCTCCCGGCCGGGCGGCTCGGCGAGCTGCGCAGCGCCTTCCCGGCGCGCGGGGCGATCGAGGAGACCTGGATCGGGCAGGCGCCGGAGTGGCGGGAACTCGCCGCGGGCCCCTGGTTCGGGCGCACGGTGCTCGGCGTCGCCGGGAGCCCCGCCCGCCTGGACCCGGGGCGCGTGCGACTGCTCCTGCGCGCGTGGACCGCGCCGGGGCCGGCGGAGCCGGGCGGCGCAGGAACGAGCGCCGGCGGGCCGGCGGCGGTGCTCCGCGTCGAACTCGCGGCCCAGCACGAGCTGAGCATGCGCCGGGGGACCTTCGCCGAACTGAACGCCCGCCTCGAGGGCGGACGCCCGCCCCCGGGCGCGCGCGGCCCGGTGCTCGGGCCGCTCGTCCTCGGCACGCGGCTCGCCGCCGACGAGGCGCTCGTGCTCATCCCCGAGCACCCGGACGTGGACTGGGCGGCGCTGCTCGACCCGGAGGCCGCGCCCCCGCCCGCCCCCGTTCCGGCGGACGCCCCCGCCGGCCCGCGCCCCCCCCCGCCCGAGCCGGCGTTGCTCCCCGTGCTCACCACGCCGCCGCGGCGTCTGATCGTCGGCCCGGCGGTGAGCGCGCCGGCCTCCGCGCCCGGCACGCGCGAGCTGATCGTGATCCTCCCGCGCCTCCCGCAGACGTACCGCCTGCTCCCCGACTGAGCGTTATCGGGCGGGGGGCGCAGACCGGCGCGCGCCGGACGCGGAAACGACTCCCTCGATCTGCGGGGCAGCTCCCGGTCGTAAGGCCAACCCCGCGCCCCGACGCTCGCCCGCGGGGCGTCGCCGGTCAGGAACGGGCGTGCCCGCACCGATGTTGTTCCCGGGCGTGGAGCGCGCCTGGAGAACACGACGCGATGCTGAGGGTACCGACCGTCCACGCCAAGCCCGGAATGACGCTGGCGTTGCCGGTGCTGCACCCCAAGCGTCTCGACACCGTGCTGCTCAACGCGGGCGTGCGGCTCGAGCAGGTGCACATCCGCCGCCTGCGCGAGATCGAGCTGGCCGACCTGTGGATCCGCTACCCGAAGCTGGAGCAGATCGGGCAGTTCGTCAGCGAGGACGTGCAGCGCGCCTGGGGCGAGGTGACGGGGCTGATCGACGACGCCTTCGAGGCCCTCGGGCGCGACACCGACGCCCGCCTCGACTACCTCGCCTACAAGCGGGCGATCCAGGGGCTGATCGAGCAGCTCACGGCCCGCCCGAAGAGCCAGCTCTTCATGCGGGAGATGGTCGAGTCGCAGCGGGCCCTGCTCCGGCACGCCTCCAACGTGGCGTTCGTCAGCGTGCTGATGGGGCTGCGGCTGGAGTTCTACGTGCAGTTCGAGCGCCCGAAGCTGGCCCCGGCGGCCGCGCGGGACGTCTCCAGCCTGGGCGTCGGGGCGATGCTGCACGACGTGGGCGTCCTCCGCCTGCCGCGCCCGATCCGGATGGGCGAGGACGGACGCCCCGACGAGACGGACCCGCAGTGGCGCCGGCACCCCCGCCTGGGGTACGAGCTGATCCGCGGGAACGTGGAGCCCTCGGCCGCGGCGGTCGTGCTCTGCCACCACCAGCGGTTCGACGGCACCGGGTTCCCGACGCGGATCGACCCGATGGGCAACGAGCTGCCGGTGAAGGGGCGGAACATCCACATCTTCGCCCGCATCGCCGCGGCGGCGGACCTGTTCGACCGCCTGCGGCACCCGGACGGGGGCGGCGCGTCGCTCGACCCGGCGGCGGCGCCGGACCCGAAGTCCCGCGGGCGGGCGCTGCCGGTGGTCGAGGTGCTGCGGCGCATGCAGGAGCCGCCGTACGCGGCGTGGCTCGACCCGGTGGTGCTCACGGGGCTGATCGCGGTCTGCCCGCCGTACCCGCCGGGGTGCCGGGTGCGCCTCAGCGACGGGACCTCGGGCGTGGTGACCCAGTGGAACCAGGAAGACCCGTGCCGCCCCACGGTGGCGCTGGTCGGCGACGCGTTCGAGGACGCGACGGACGAGGAGGCGTGCTCGCGCCCGCTCTCGGCGAACGAGGTGGTCGACCTGACGATGTGCCCGGGGCTCGAGGTGGTCGAGGCCGACGGGCAGGACGTCCGGCGGTCGAACTTCTACCCGAGCGGATCGCGGCGGTACGGGCTGACGCGGATCGAGCGGGCGATCGCGCAGCGGGCGCGGACGGAGTCCAGGGCGGCCTGACGGGGCGGGGGTCGCGGCGGGCCGGCTCAGCCGGCGGCGGGCGCCGAGGCCGCGCCGGCGTCGGCGGTCGCCGCCCCGGGCACGGCGGGCTCCTCGACGGGCAGGCCCGGCACCTCGTACCCGGCGGCCTTGAGGGCCACGGGGTCCCACGGCTGGCTCAGGACTTCCCCGGCGCGGGGCTGGCGGAGCAGGACCTGATCGCCCGGGGCGAGCCCGGCGGTGATCTCGGCGAAGGCGTCGCTCCGCCGCCCGACCTGCACCGGCTGGCGGACGAAACGCGAGCCGTGCGGGGTGTAGACGTAGCGGATCGGGCCCTCCTGGAACACGGCCTGGACGGGGACGGCGATCGAGTCCTCGACGTTGCCGAGCGTGATCCGCGTCTCGCACCGCATGGCGGGCTTGAGGCGGGCGGCGATGTCGTCGGAGGGCAGGAGCCGCACCTTGACGGTGTACTCGCGGCGGTTCGGGTCGCGCCACCCGCCGCCCTCGGCGAGCACGCCGATGGAATCGACCACGCCGCGGACGGTCTGCCCGATCGCCTCGATCGAGACGGAGGCGGGCTGCCCGGGGCGGACGCGCCCGGCGATGGACTCGTGCACGCGGACGGAGGCGGACATCTCCGACGTGTCCGGGAGGACGATGATGAGGTCGTTCGGGCGGATGGTGCGCCCGACGGCGATCGGCCCCTCCTGCTGCGTGCGCCAGTCGTCGCGGTTGAGGCTCGTCGCGTAGACGACGAGCCCCGGGCCGGGGGCGTAGATCTTGGTCTTGTCGAGCTGGTCGCGCAGCTCGGCGAGCTTGTCCTGGCGGAGGCGGAGGGCCTCGCGGCGGTTCTCCACCGCGGCGCTCTTGCTCTCGAGGTTGACCGCGTTCTGCTCCTGCACGCGGAGGACCTCGGCCTTGGCCTCCTCCACGTCGGAGAGGTACTGCCGCTCGTCGCGGGGGTACTGGAACTCGAGGTAGATCTGCTGCTCCTTGAGCGCCTTGTCGTACGCGGCCTCGGCCTCGAGCTTGGCGATCTCGTCGCGCTGCAGCTCGTCGCGGCTGATGAACTGCTCGGCGTGCAGCTCGAGCGAGTTCTCGTACTTCTCCCGCAGGCGGTCCATGTCCCGCTTCGTGCGGTCGACCGTCATCTGGTTCTGCGTGACCGTGAGCTGGTGGTCGCCGTCGCGCCACTGCTGGAGGGCCAGCTCGGCCAGGTCCACCTGGAGCTGCGCCTTGCGGAGCTGGGACGCGTTCTCGGAGAGCTGGATGCGGTACTCGGCCTCGGCGCTCTTGAGGGCGAACTCGGCCTCCTGCACCTCCAGCACCTTGCCGTCGATCTCCGAGCGGAGCTGGTCGCTGTTGAGCTCGACGAGCAGGTCTCCCGCGCGCACGCGCGTGCCCTCCGGCACGACGTTGACGATCGTCGACTGCGCGTCGAGCCGGGAGCGCAGCTCGATCTTGTTCCGCGCCTCGAGTTCGCCCGTGGCGAGCGTGGTGATCTCGAAGTCGCGCACGCCCGCGCGCACGAGATCGGCCGAGGTCACGGCCTCGGCCTGGCGCCCCTCCCCGGCGACGGCGACGAAGAGCCCGCCCCCCACCGCCGCCACGCCGGCGAGGGCGACCAGCGTCTTCGCGAGGGCCCCCCCACGCCTGAGGGGCGTGCGGCCCGTCGTCCGTCGGCTCATGTTCCCGAGCAAGCCATCCTCCTTGGACCGTCGTGCGCTGCGCCCGATTCCCGCACCGACTCTACCGCCCCGCCGCCCTCCGGGTTGCCCGCCGCGGGGGCGGCGCGGAAGATCGCCCCCAGATGCCCATGCTCCCCCCGGATCGGCGTCCGTGTTTCCGAGAGGCGGTCGAGCGGTTTCTCCCGCCGGGGCGGGCGTTGCTGCTGGCCGTGGCCGCCCCCCTCGAGGCGAAGGCGGTGCTGGAGGCGTTCGGCGCGGACCCGCTCCAGGGACAAACGTCGTGGAAGCCCCTGGCATTGCACGACCGGTACGACCTTGTGGTCACCGGGATCGGCAAGGTGAACGCCGCCGGTGCAATCCTGCGGGTTCTGGACCCCCTGCGGCACGCCGCGGTGCTGAGCACCGGGGTGTGCGGGTCGCTGCCCGGGCCGGACGGAACGCACGCGCCGCTGGGAGCGGTCGTGCTCGGGACGGCGAGCGTCTACGCGGACGAGGGGCTGCGGACGCCCGACGGGTTCCTCACCTGCGACGCGATGGGGTTCCCGCTGGGGCGGTTCTCGGACGGCGCCGTCCTCCCGGACGCCGGGCTCGCGCAGGCGCTCGCCCCGCTCGCCGACGTGTCCGGCCCGATCGCGACCGTTTCGACCTGCTCCGGAACGGGAGCGGGCGCCGAGGATGTCGCGCAACGGACCGGGGCGGTGGCCGAGGCGATGGAGGGGGCGGCGATCGGGCACGCGCTGTCGCGGCTGGCGGAGACGGGCGGCGCGGGGGGATCGGCGGCGTTCGCGGAGCTGCGGGTGGTGAGCAACACGACCGGCGACCGGGGCGGGCAGGCGTGGGACCTCCGCGGGGCGCTCGGGCGTCTGCGCGAGCTTCTCGGACCTCGCTGAACGGCGGGGCGTCCCTCCATCCGAACGGGGGACGCCGACGCGGGGGGCTGGGTCGGCTGGGCAGACCTGCCCGGCGGCGAGGTCGGGGGAGGCGGGGCGGGGAGGCTCAA
>CAYMFP010000144.1:0-7949 GCA_964389385.1 uncultured Phycisphaeraceae bacterium
GGCGGGCTTGGGCGTCTGGGGCGCGGCGCCGTGGTCGCTGGCGCTCCCCGGTTCGCGGATGGTGCCGTCGGCGCTCACCTGGTCGAACCGCACGCTCACGCGCTTGGAGACGCCCTTCTCCTGCTGCGTGATGCCGTAGAGGTGGTCGGCCATCTGCATCGTCCGCTTGTTGTGCGTGATGACGATGAAGCGGCTCATGTCCGTGAAGTCGCGGATCGTCTGCGTGAAGCGGCGCACGTTCGCCTCGTCGAGCGCCGCGTCCACCTCGTCGAGCACGCAGAAGCACGAGGGCTTGGAGCGGAAGATCGACATGAGCAGCGCCACGGCCGTGAGCGTCTTCTCGCCGCCGGAGAGCTGGCTGATCGAGCGCGGCTCCTTGCCCGGGGGCTTGGCGATGACCTCGATGCCGCTCTCGAGCAGGTCGGTCTCGTCGGTGACGACCTTCTGCCCGTCGATCTCCTTGACGAGCCCCATGAGCCGCACCTCGGCCCGCCCGCCGCCGAAGAGCTTGCGGAACATGCCGTCGTGCCCGCCGAAGTTCTCCTGGATCTTCGCGAACACCTCGCCGAAGTTCCGGCGGCTGACCTCGTTGAGGCGCGTGATGAGGTCGGTCAGCGTGCGGCAGGCGTGGTCGATGTCGTCGACCTGCCTGGCCAGGTCCTCGTTCTTCTCCTCGAGCGTCTCCTCCTCGGAGATCGCGTCGAGGTTCACGCTGCCGAGCTTGCGGATCTCGTCGCGCAGCGCGTTCGCCCGCTCCTGGGCCTCCGCGACGTCGACCGGGGCGATGCCGCCGGAGGCGATGAACCAGCGGTACTCGTCGCGGTCCTGCGCGAGGTTCAGCGGGCGGCCGGCGACGCGCAGCTCCTCGAGCGTGCGCTCCTCCAGCGTCTCTCGCTTCACCTCCAGCTCGCGCCGCGTCATCTCCAGCCCGTTCCACTCGCGGGTGACGGTCTCGGCCTCCTTGCGGGCGGCCGTGAGGCGGGCGGCGACGTCCTCGACCCGCCGCACGGCCTCGCGGATCGGCTCGGCGAGGGCGTCGGCGGCCTCCTTGAGCCGCTCGGCCTCGCCCTTGGCCTGCCCGGCCTCGTCGGCGGCCTGCCGAACGGTCGTCTCGTGCTGCTCCAGGCGGACGCGCGTCTGCTCCAGGTGACGCTCGTGGTCGCGCTTCTGCCGCTCGGCGTCGTCGCGCTGGATCTCCAGCCGGCTCAGCTCCTTGCGGGCGGCGGCCGCCTGCTCGCCGAGCTTCGACGCCTCGACCCGCGCGGCCGTCATCTGCTCCGTCGCCGCCTCGAGGCGCTGCTGGGCGCGTTCGAGTTCGGTCTCCGCCGCGGCCGCGGCCTGCTGCTGCTCGCCGAGCAGGCGCGAGAGCGACTCGGCCTTCTCCTCGAGGGCCTTCCGGTCGGCCTCGATCTTCGCGATGCGGTCGGCGAGCTGCTGGTGCTCGGCGCCGACGGAGTTCAGCTCCCGCTCCAGGCGGGCGGCGTCGGCCTTCAGCCGGTCGACGCGGTTGTGCTCCTGGGCCAGCGCCCGCTCGCGCTCGGCGAGGCGCTGCTGGAGCCCGGAGCGGCGGTCCTCGATCGCGGCGACCTCCTCGTCGGCCGCGCGGAGGGCCGCGCGCTCGCGGTCGAGGCGGGCCCCGAGATCCGCGAGGCTGCGCTCGAGGTCGCGCAGCTCGGCCTGGCGCTGGAGGATCGCGCCCGGCTCGCCCGCGCCGACGAGCGGGCCGGCGAGCACGCGCCCGTCGGCCTCGACGACGGTCCCGTCGCGGGCGACGAACCGGTAGCCGCGTCCGGCCAGCGGGCCGGCGGCGAGCATCGCGGCGACGTCGAGGCTCTCGACGAGGAGCGTGCGCCCGAGCAGGCGGTCGAGCAGGCCCGAGACGCGCGCGTCGGCGCCGTTCCGCACGCGCACGAGGTCGCGCAGGCGCGTGACGCGGTTGGCGAGCAGGCGGAGGACGCCCTCGTCGTCCGCGGCCGTCCCCGCCGACGGGCCGCCCGAGAGGCCGTGCCACGCGGCGAGCGGCAGGAACGCCGCCCGCTCGGGCAGGGCCGCGAGGTCCTCGTGCGAGGGCAGGCCCTGGAGCGAGGGGACGACGAGCCCCTGGAGGTCGCGCCCGAGCCCGGCCTCGACGGCGGCCGCGTGCTCGGCCTCCGTCTCGATGAGGTCCGCGAGCGGGGCGATCACCGTGGCGAAGCCCGCGCCGGTCTCCTTTTTCTCGAGCACCGCGCGGACCGCGTCGCCGAGGCCGACGCGCGTGCGGACCATCTCGTCCAGCGTGGCGCGGCGGGAGTCGAGGCGGACGAACTCCTGGTCCAGCTCGGTGACCCGCCCGGCGAGTTGCCCGCGGTCGGCGGAGCGCTCGCGCGCCCGCTCCAGCGTGTCCTGCAGGTCGCGCTTCAGCGCCGCGATCTCGCCGGCGACGCCCTCGGCCGCGGCCTGGGCGGCCGCCATCTGCTCCGTCACCCCCGCGTGCTCGGCGGCGGCCTTCTCGCGGCGTTTGTCGAGCCCGCCGAGCTGCTCGCGCATCGCGTGCAGGCGCTTGTCGTCGGCCTGCACGCTCGCGAGCACCTGCTGGCGCTCGCGGTCGATCCGGTGCGCGGCGTTGCGCTTCTCGCCCGCGGCCGCGCGCAGCCCGGCGAGCTGCTCGAGCACGCCGGCCCGCTTCTCGCTCTCGGCCTTGAGCGTGCGCTCGGCCTCGGCGAGCTGCTCGCCCAGGGCGGCGACGGCGTCCTTCTGCTCGGCGATGTCGGCGGTCAGGCGCTCGAGCCGGGCCGTGATCTCCTGCACCCGCGTCGCCTCGGTCTGGGCGCGCTGGCGGGCGTCGGCGATCGCCTGCTCGGTCATGTGCCGGCGCTGCTCGGCCTGCGCGGCCGTGTGCTGGGCCGTCTTGTGCTGGTCCAGCAGCCGGCGCTGCTCGCCGAGGAGCTTGCCGCGTTCGGCGTCGGACTCCAGGCGCACCAGCTCCAGCTCGTTCACCGACGCCTGGGCCGCGTCGCGCGCCGACTCCAGCTCCGCCAGGCGCCCGGCCAGCCCGTCCAGCCGGTCGCGCAGCTCGCGGTGCTGCTCGTAGGCGATCAGGTTCCGCAGGGCCTGGTACTCGGTGTCCAGCTCGCGGAAGCGGCGGGCCTTGGCGGCCTGCCCGCGCACGATCCGCAGGCGGCGCTCGGTCGAGTCCAGGGCCTCGCGCGTGCGGACCAGGTTCTGCTCGGCCTTCTCCAGCTTCCGCTGCGCCTCGATGCGCCGCTGCTTGTACTTGGCGATGCCCGCGGCCTCTTCGAAGATCGTCCGCCGCTCCTGCGGGCTCGCCAGCAGCATCGCGTCGACCTTGCCCTGCTCGATGATGGAGTAGGCATCGGCCCCGATGCCGGTGTCCAGGAACAGGTCGCGGATGTCCTTCAGACGCGCGAGCTTGCCGTTGATCAGGTACTGGCTCTTCCCGTCGCGGTAGAGCCGGCGCTCGACGGAGACCTCGTCCGCGTCGATCGGCAGCGGGCGGCGGATCCGCCGGCGGTCCGCCAGCAGCACCTCCGACACCTCGTCGGCCTCGTCCCACTCCCCGCGGCCCGCGTCGTCCGTCCGCCCTTCGCCCGCGTTGCTCTCCCCCTCGGGGGCTTGCGGCCGCCCGGGCGCATCCGCATCCTCGCGCTCGCCGCCCCGCCCCTCGTGCTCCGCCGCCCCCGTTCCCTCAACCCCATCATCCCCCTCCGCGATCTTCTCCGTGCCCTCTGTGGTCTCCGTGGTCGCCCCGTCGTCCAGCAGCGGGTTGTCGAACGTCAGCGTGACCGCCGCCATCCCCTGCGGCTTCCGCGCCGCCGAGCCGGCGAAGATGACGTCGATCATCTCCTTGCCGCGCAGGCTCTTGCTCGACCGCTCGCCGAGCACCCACTTGATCGCGTCGACGAGGTTGCTCTTCCCGCACCCGTTCGGGCCCACCACCCCGGTGATCGCCTGGTCGAAGACGAACTCCGACTTGTCCGCGAAGCTCTTGAACCCGGCGAGCGTCAGCTTCCGCAGGCGCAGCCCCGGGGCCCCGCCGAAGAGCCGCGCGTGCCGCCCGTCCGCCGCCGCCCCGTGAACGGGGTCCACCACCGGAGCCGGGCCTGTCCCGGGCTCGATGCGAGCCGGCGCCGCGGCCGCCTGTTCCGTCGGCGCCGCGTGCCGCAGAAGCCCGCGTGCGGCCCCGCCGCTGAAGCTCGGATGCTCGGCCATCGGGAAACGACCTCCGTGCCTGTCTCGCCGGATCGTCCGTCCGACGCCTCGCCCGACCGCTCGCCCGCCGTCCGCCGGCGGCGCCGCACCGCTCCGTACCCGCCCGGGATGCCCCGGGATCGCCCCGAGCGCGACGTTCGGAGCGATCCGCCGCCTCGCGCACCCTGGGAAGGGGCTGCACTACATCTGGTGTCTGCTCCAGGAGCGACCGCCAAGAATAGCGACCGCTCGGTCGTCTTTGGAAGCCATCCGCCGCCTTGCGGGGCGAGGGACGGCAAACGTCAACAACCGTCAGGTTTTTATCGGTCGGAGGGCGGCCGCGGGCCCTAACGCCGGCGCCGCGCCGGCGGTGGCTGCTCGGTCGATTGCGGGGGGATCGGCACGATCAGGGTGGGCTGCCCGTCCTCGTCGAGCACCGGCTCGACCGGGCGCGTCGGGGCCCGGCGCGGGTCGTCGATGACGATCAGCTCCGGCGAGTCGTCGTCCGTCTCCGGGCGCACCTCGACCTCGTTCGACTCGCTCGCCGCGAGCAGATCGGCCAGCAGGCGGTCGCGTTCCGTCGCGAACGCCGCCCGGATCGCCCCCGCCCGGTGCAGGGCGTGCAGCACGCTCACGACCCGGGCGTAGCTCAGCCCGAGCCCGGACCGCCGGCGGTCGGGCGACCAGTCGCGGGTCAGGAAGTCGAGCAGGGACGGGAGGTCGCGGTCGACCGTGTACGTGCCGCTGAACCCGCGGCGGGCGTCGTTGTAGCGGATCCGGAGCGGGCCGTTGGGGTCGTCGCCCGTGATCATGAGGTCGTTGTTCCACAGCGAGACGAGGGCCGGGACCTCGACCATCAGCGGTTCGCGCCCGAAGAGCGCCACCCGCGGCTCGCCCTGCTGCGTCACGTAGATCAGCGGCTCCCCGGCCGGGGCGATGTCCAGGAAGAACTCCCCGCCCACCAGCGAGCGCGAGACGCCCTGGATCATCCCCGGCGGCAGGCTGCTCTCGGCCAGCACGTCGATCGCGGTGCGGTTGAAACGCACCACTCCCCCGGCCGCCGCGCGGTCGCGCTCGGCCGAGGCCAGCCGCTGCCGCTTCACGCTGATCGCCCGCTCCAGCAGCGCCTCGTACGCGGCGACGCGGGTCGTGAGCTGCTCGTCATTGAGCAGCGACCGCAGCGACTCGTCGATGGTCGGGCCCGCGTCCACCCGCCCCAGCAGGCGGATCGCCGTGCTCCGCAGCGCCTCGGGCCCGTTCGTGGCGATCTCCACCAGCGGGTCCGCCGCGTAGGGATCCCCGAGCCCGGCCCCCGCCCGCAGGGCCGCCAGGCGCGGGGCCGCCTCCGGGTGGCGGTACAGGTCGCGCAGGAACGGCAGCGCCTTCGGGCCCAGGGCCTGGAGGCACCAGCTCATCTCGTTCGCCAGCTCCGGCGTGCTCGCGAGCACCGCCGCGTACTGCCGCGCGAACAGCTCCGGGCTCGACGTGTTCGTCTGCAGGTGGACCAGCATGTTCGCGAAGTCGCCGGGGCGATCGCGGTACGTCGGGGGCACCTCGACCAGGATCTGCCGGTCGTTCTGCCCCCGCGCCGGGCCGCGGATGTCCCCCAGGTCGCCGCGGAACCGGGAGTTGATCGCGTTCTGCACCTGCATCGCCTGGGCGTGCGACCCGCGGTCGAGGATCACCTCGAGCATCAGTTCCTCGGTCACCTCGCCCCCGTCGAGGATCCGCCCGATCCGCCCGGAGACCCCCGTCACCTCCGACCCCGGCTCGGCGAACGGGTTGATGAAGATCGGACCCCGGGCGCGGGCCAGGATGCGCGCCTGCGGCGCCCCGAAGCTCGACGGCGGGCCCAGGCGCAGGTCCGTCGACCACAGCCGCCCGCCCTCCAGCGAGTCCGCGTTGAGCGCACGCACCCAGACGTCGAACGTCGAGCCCTTGCTCGCCCCCGGCGGGATCGCCGCCTGGACGATCACGGCCGCGGTGTTCGGGTCCTCCAGCAGCTCGCGCGGGCTCTTCCCGGCGATCGCCGTCCCCTCGTACCGCCCGCTCTCGCCGATCCCCATCAGCCCCATGTACCGCTCGAGCGTCGCGGCGATGTCGGTCCGCAGCGGCTGCCCGCCCGTCCCGTCCAGCCCCACGACGAAGCCGATCCCGCTCACCAGCGTCGGCTGCATCCCGCGCACCGTCCCCTGCGCCCCGATCGTGCCGCGCAGCGGGGCGGGCACGTCCCGCATCGCCGTCGGCGTCACGTTCCGGGCCGCGGGCGGCGGCTTCTTGTTGCTCGAGCAGGCCGACAGCCCCGCGATCCCGACGACTGCCGCCGCGGCCGCGATGCGCCCGACCAAGGTCTGCCACGCGCTGCGCATGGTCTTCCGCGCTCCCTGTCTTCAGGTGTTGTGCCGCGGGTGCGGGCACCGGCGGGCCCGACCGTCCGGCCGGACGCTCCGCCACCGCCGGCTCCCTCCCCGGGATCACCCGGACCGGCGGCCCGCGAGCCGCGCCCGGGCAGGCGCGGGGACCCGCGAGACCGGAAACTGTACGGGATTTCTCCGGTCCTGTCTCCCCCAACGGGCGGCGGGCCGTGCCGGCGCCGGCAGAGGCCCCGCCCGATCGAGCGGGTCGGGCCGGTCCGGTGGTCAGGCAGGCGGATCGACCCCGCCCGCTTCCGGGCGGGCGATTCCGCGTGCCGCGGGCGTCGGTGTCCGGGCCAGGCCGTAGACGACCTGTCGGCTGCGGTGCAAGCCCGGGGCAGAGCTTCGCGCCGGCCGTCGAGCCTCCCCCGCTCGGGCGGTGCGCGCGAGGTTGCAGCGCACCACATTCACTTGTGTGTGGTGGGGTGTCCGACCCCGGGCAAGCCACGAAATGTAGTGTGGGTGGTTCTGGACAGGATGTGGGCAGGAGCGCGCAAGCGCCAGCGGCGCAAGGACTTGACGATAAACGACAGTCTTTGCACTTGCGTACCACATCATTTTGTGGTTGAAGTTTTTGATCGCACTACGCGTTGTGTGCGATTACACTCTTACGGCCCCACCTCCCGCCCGCCGGACTCTCCGGCGCCGCGGGCAGGGCCTTGGGCCTCCGGCGGTCTGTGCGAGCCGGTCCTCTACGGGGTTCTCACGGAACTGTCGGATCGGGCCTCGCGGCCGGGAGCACTCCGAGGATCGGAGGATTTTCCGGCGGCGAACGGGTTTTGTACGGTATGGTGAAGGCCATGCCGGAGCGTCCCCGGCGTGGGAGCCGGGGCGGGCGTGCGAGTGGGAGGGCCGCGGCAGGGAAGCCGGGGCCGGATCGATCGAGAGGGCAGGACGCCGAGCGACGAGAGTGCCCCGGCCGGGAGGCGGCCGCGGGCGGAGGCAGCGCATGGGCATCCTCTGCGACACCCAGATCCGCGAGCTCGTGCCGATCGAGCCGTTCGAGGAGGCGAAGAAGCGCCCCGGGACGATCTCGTACGGCGTGAGCAGCTACGGGTACGACGTCCGCGTCGGCCCGGTCTTCAAGGTCTTCACGCCCACGCCGGCGACGGGCACGGTGCACGTGGTCGACCCGAAGAACTTCACCGAGGACCTGATGGTCACGGTGGACACCCGCAAGATGAACGGGGGCAAGGGGTCGGACCACATCATCATCCCCCCGAACAGCTTCGCGCTGTGCGAGACGGTCGAGCACTTCGTGATCCCGCGGGACGTGCTCGTGGTCTGCGTCGGCAAGAGCACGTACGCCCGGTGCGGGCTGATCGTGAACGTCACGCCGCTGGAGCC
>CAYMFP010000145.1:0-7940 GCA_964389385.1 uncultured Phycisphaeraceae bacterium
CCATCGCCCCGTGCCGGAGAGCATCGCCGCACCGCTGTCACGCCCGGAGCCCGCGCCTCCGGCTCCCCCGGCCGACGAGGTGCACGGCTTTCTCGTGGAGATGGCGACGGCGCTCGGGGCGTACGGCGTGCCCGCCCACCGCCTGGAGGAGGCGATGAGCGACGTCGCCTCGCAGCTCGGCGTCACCGCCCAGTTCTACGCCTCCCCGACGATGATCATGTGCGCCGTCGGCACCGGCCTGCGCCAGCAGCTCTACATGTGCCGCCTGGAGCCGGGGGACATCAACCTCGCCCGGCTCGTGCTCCTGGACGAGGTGCTCGCGGACGTCGGCGCCGGGCGGAACGGGCCCGCGTACGGGGCCGCCCGGGTCCGCGGCGTGCTCTCCATCCCGCCGCCCGGCCCGCTCGTCACCGTGGCGAGCCATGGGGTGATTTCCGGGTCCACCGCCGTCTTCCTCGCCGGGGGCGTGCGCGAGCTGGTGGTCAGCACCCTCCTCGGGCTGCTCGTCGGGGCGCTGGTCGCGTACGCCGGGCGGGAGCGGAACCGGGCGCGCGTGCTGGAATTCGCGGCCGCGCTCGTCGCGGCGTTCCTCGCCACCGCCGCGGCCGGGCTGGTCGGCCCGCTGACGCCGCAGGTGGCGATGCTCTCCGCGCTCGTCCCCCTGCTGCCCGGCCTGAGCCTGACGCTGGGCGTCACCGAACTCGCGACGCGGAGCCTCGTCTCCGGCACGGCCCGCCTGATGGGGGCGATGACCGTGCTCATCTCCCTCGGCTTCGGCGTCGCCCTCGGGCAGCGCCTCGCCGCCCTGCTCCCCCTGACGCCCGAGATCGGCACGCGGAGCCTGCCGCTCTGGACCGAGCCGCTGGCCGTCCTGCTCGCCCCGGTCGGGCTCGTCGTGCTCTTCAAGGCCCGCTGGCGGGAGCTGCCCGCCATCGCCCTCGCCTCGGTGGCGGCGTTCTACAGCGCCCGGCTGGGGACGCAGGCCCTCGGCGCCGAGATCGGCGTCTGCGCCGGGGCGTTCACGCTCGGGTGCCTGAGCAACGCCCACGCTCGGGCGAAGGACCGTCCCATGGCCCTGACGATGCTCCCGGGCATCCTCCTGCTCGTCCCCGGGGGCGTCGGCTACCGCGGCGTGCAGAGCTTCCTCGCCGACGACCCCGTCGCCGGGATCGACACGCTCTTCAGCATGTTCATCATCGCCATCTCGCTCGTCGCGGGGCTCCTGCTCGCCAACGTCGCCGTCCACCCCCGCCGCGCCGTCTGATCGCCCGCCGCCGGCGGCGGTATGCTGCCTCCCGCGGGCGTGCCCACGAAGGGCCGGCGGGCCTCCTCGCGGAGCGGCGGACGGAAACGCCGGACGATTGACAGATCAGAGTTTGCCGAGGGGTCGGGGGCGGCCTCGTGAGCCGAGTCCGCCCGCGCCGCACGCGGAGTCGCGATGATGAAACAGATCCTGCTCTGGGCGGCCCTGCTGCTGTTCGTCCTGCCGCTCGCCGGACGGGGCGGACAGGCCCGCGCTCGGAGCGGTGACGGGACCGAGGAGCGCCCCGTGAAGATCGTCTCGTACAACATCCGGTACGGCACGGCCGACGACGGGCCGGACCGGTGGGAGCGGCGGCGCGGGGCGGTGATCGAGCTGCTGCGCGGGCAGAGGCCGGACGTGATCGGGCTCCAGGAGGCCCTGCGGTTCCAGATCGACGAGATCCGGGAGGCGATGCCGGGGATGGCGGAGGTGGGGGTCGGGCGCGACGACGGGCGCGCGGGCGGGGAGCACAGCCAGATCCTCTTCGATGCCGGGCGGTTCGTTCTCGCGGAGGGCGGGACGTTCTGGCTCTCCGAGACGCCGCGGACGCCCGGCTCCCGGTCGTGGGGGAGCGCGTTCCCGCGGATCTGCGTCTGGGCCCGCCTCGTGGACCGCGCGACCGGCGCGGGGCTCTACGTCTACAACACGCACTGGGACCACGTCTCGCAGGAGGCCCGGGAGCGTTCCGCGGCCGCGATCGCCGCGCACGCCGCCGCCCGCGGGGTCGGCGCGGACCCGGTCGTGATCCTCGGGGACCTGAACGCCGGCGAGGAGAACCCGGCGGTCGCCGCGCTGCGGGAGGCGGGGTACCGCGACGCGTTTCGCGTGCTGCACCCGGAGGCCGCGGGCGGCTCGTTCAACGCCTTCCGCGTCGGTCACGAGGGCGGAGAGAAGATCGACTACGTCTTCGTCTCGCCCGGGCTGGAGGTCCTGAGCGCAGAGATCCTGCGGGACCGGACGCCGGAGGGGCGGTGGCCGTCCGACCACTTCCCGGTGACGGCCGCCGTGCGTCCGAGCGGGCCCGATCAGGCGCGGTAGCGCCACCACGCGAGGGCGGCGATCCCGCCGGCGTGCAGGAGCACGATCAGCCAGTACACCGCCTGGTACGAGAGCTTGCGGTTCTTGTGCCGGAGGACGCGGTGCGCGAGGAAAGCGCCCGGCCAGCCGCCGAGGAGTTCGAGCGTGTGGAGCGTCGATTCCCGGACCCGGCGCCGTCGGGCGGCCGCGTTCTGCTTGTCGCGCGCGTAGACCGCGAGCGTGGCGAGGCTCATCGCGAGGTACGCCGCCAGGATCGCGAGCCAGAGGACCATCCGTCGGACCCGCCCCGGAGAAGGCGATCCCGCGCGGGCGGGGCCGCCGCGGGCGGGCTCATTTCCGGTAGGTGATCCGGGCCTTGGTGAGGTCGTAGGGGCTCATCTCCACGGTGACGGTGTCGCCGGGGAGGATGCGGATGCGGAACTTCCGCATCTTGCCGGAGAGGTAGGCCAGGACTTCGGTCTTGCGCTCGTCGGGGAGTTGGACCTTGAACATGGTGTTCGGAAGGGCTTCCGTCACCACGGCGTCGAGCATGATCTTGTCGTCCTGTTTGGCCATGAAGTCGTGAGGCTCCGCGTTTGGTTCCGGACCGGGCCGCCGACGCGGCGCCCGGCCAAGCGCCAGGGGAGGGAGTGTAGGAGTTCGCCGGGGGGCGGTCGATGCGAAACAGCGGGGGAGGGACGGGGCGGGCCGAGGCGGGGATGAGAGGGACGGGCTGGGGAGCGGCGGGAGGGGGGCGAAAGGGGCTTGGACGGGGCGTGCGGGCGGGCCTGGTCGGCTTCCGTGCGGGTGCCCGGGACCGGGCGGGGGGCCGGGCAAAATCTGAAGGTTCTCTCTTGCGTATCCACGCCCCGAGGTATCATGTCGTGCGCGCCCCGCCCGGTGTTCGGGCGGACGCCGAATGTCCGAGCCGATCGTGACCGAGAGTGATCGCCGCCGGATGATGAGTCGCACACTCTCGGAATGGAATCGGAATCGAATGCGGATCTACGTCGGGAACCTGCCCTACAGCATGGGCGACAACGAACTCCGGGAGATGTTCGAGGAGTTCGGCAGCGTGGTCTCCTCCAGCGTCGTGATGGACCGCGAGACCGGGCGGAGCCGGGGCTTCGGCTTCGTCGAGATGAACGACGATGACGCCCAGAGCGCCATCAACGCCATGAACGGCCGCGAGATCGGCGGGCGTCCCCTCACCGTGAACGAGGCCCGTGAGCGTCAGGCCGGCGGCGGCGGTGGCCGCGGCGGCTACGGCGGCGGCGGTGGCGGCCGCGGCGGCTACGGCGGCGGTGGTGGCGGCGGCTACGGCGGCGGTGGCCGTCGTGGCGGCGGCGACGAGTGGTGATCCGCTCGGGCCGTCGCGGGAACCCCCCGAGACACGCCCGCCCTGTACAAAGATGAACTGAGCCGGCCCGGGCGGGGTGCCGCCCGGGCCGCTTTCGTTTTGGGCGATCGATCGGCCGCGCCCGCCGGAGTGGGGGTGCTCCGGCGTCGGAGGGCGTCCGTTAAGGCGGGTTACCGCTGCGCAAGGCAGGGCGAACCCCCGGGACGCCGCGGGTTCGTCCGCGCCTGCCCCCGCGATTGCTGCGAACAGGGGGAGGGGACGGCCCGGATGCCGCTCCCCGCACTTCCAACACCTACACGACGGGGGGCGTTCATGCCCATCAAGAACTTCAGGCTCAGGGCGCTGCACGAGCAGGTCATGGTCGTCACGGGCGCGTCGAGCGGCATCGGCCTGGCGACGGCCAAGCTGGCGGCCAAACGCGGGGCGAAGGTCGTCCTGGCGGCCCGCAACGCGATGGCCCTCGAGGACGCGGTCCACCAGATCGAGGACGCGGAGGGCGAGGCGATCGCCGTCGAGGCGGACGTCAGCAAGCTCGAGGACCTGCACCAGGTCGCGACGGAGGCGATCAGCCGGTACGGGCGGATCGACACCTGGGTGAACAACGCGGGCGTCTCGATCTACGGGAAGATCCTCGAGACGCCCGAGGAGGATGCGCGGCGGCTGTTCGACACGAACTTCTGGGGCGTGGTGCACGGCTCGAAGGTGGCGGTCGAGCAGTTCCGCCGGCAGATCGAGGCCGATCCGATGCACGGCTGCGCGCTGATCAACGTCGGCAGCGTCGTCGGCGATCGGGCGATCCCGCTGCAGGGCATCTACTCCGCCTCCAAGCACGCCGTGAAGGGGTACACCGACGCGCTGAGGGTGGAACTCGAGAAGGAGGGGCTGCCGATCTCCGTGACGCTGGTGAAGCCCGCCTCGATCGACACGCCGTACACCGACCACGCGAAGAACCTGACCGGCGAGGAGGCCTCGGTGCCCCCGCCCGTCTACGCCCCCCGGCTGGTGGCCAACGCGATCTGCCACTGCGCGGCCCACCACAAGCGCGACATCATCGTCGGCGGGGCGGGCAAGGCCATCTCCGCCTCCAACATGAACCCCCGCGCGACGGACAAGGTGATGCAGGGGTTCGTCATGGAGAAGTCGACGACCGGCACGCCGCTGTCCGAGGCCGACCCTCGCGCCCGCGACGACGCGCTCTTCAAGCCGGGTTACGGCGGGCACGAGCGCGGGCGCTACCGCGGGATCACCAAGCCGTACTCGATGTACACCTCCGCGGCGCTGCACCCCGGGACGGCCGCGCTCATCGGCGCGGGCGTCGCGGCGCTCGCCCTGCTCGGGCTCGGCGCGACGACCCGCACCGGCCGAGACGCGCGGCGGGCGGTGCAGGAGCGATCGCGTCGCATGGCCGAGCAGGTGCGGGACCGCGTCGGATCGCTCCGCGCCGAGGCCGGGGCGGAGGCCCCGGGCGTGCGGATCGATCGGGGCGAGTCGCTCGCCCCGTCGCGCAGCGAGCTGCGCCACTCCCCGCCCTCGGAGCAGTACCCGGCGACCCGGCGCGTGATGCCCTGACGGAACCCGCCGTCCCGCGGCGACGGCCGCGGGACGGCGTTCGGGCCGGACCTTCTCTTAGTGTTCGGCGGGGAGCGGCTCGTCGTCGAAGACTGCGCGTGCGGCGGGGGTATCGAGGTCGTCGTACTGCCCCGTGTGGACCGACCTGATGAAGGCGACGAGGGCCGCGCCCGCGAGGAGCAGGGCCGCCGGGATCATGAGGTAGAGCACGCCCATTTCAGACCTCCTTCCGGGGCTCCGCCCCGGCGCCGGCGCGGAGGGCGATGGTGACGACGGTGAGCGAGCTGAGGGGCATCAGGATCGCGGCGACGACCGGCGTGATGAACCCCGCCGCGGCCATCGCGGCGCCCGCGGCGTTGTACGCGATGGAGGCCCCGATCGCGATGTTGATCGTGCCGAGGGCCGAGCGGGCGTGCGCGAGCAGGTCGTGGATCGGGGCGAGCCCCGGGCGGGCGAGGTAGACGTCCGCGGCCTCGAGGCTGGCCTCCGCGCCGCCGTGGACGGCGACGCCGACGGAGGCCGCGGCGAGGGCGGCGGCGTCGTTCACGCCGTCCCCGACCATGACGGTGACGCCCTCGGCCGCGAGGGTCTCGACCATCGCGAGCTTGTCCTCGGGGGAGGCGCCGCCGCGGCAGGCCTCCGGCGCGAGCCCGAGTTCGGCGCCGACGGCGCGGACCGTGTCCGGGTGGTCGCCGGAGAGGATGCGGACGTCCCACCCGGCGCGGCGGAGGGCGTCGACGGAGGCGCGGGCGTCGTCGCGCAGGCGATCGCCCAGGAACGCCGCCGCGACCGTCCGACCCTCCTCCGCCACGAGGACGGGGGTGAGCCCGAGCGCGGCCGCGGCCTCGCAGCGCTCGGCCAGGTCGGCGTCGACGGGGACGCCGAGCGCGGCGAGGTGGCCGCGCGAGCCGACAGCCAGACGCCGCCCGTCCACGATCCCGCTGATGCCGCGCCCGGTCTCCTGCCGCACGTCGCCGACCTCGGGCAGGCCGCCCGGGCCGGTCCCGCCGGCGAGGTCCGCGGCCAGGGCCCGCGCGATCGGGTGCGTCGAGCGGCTCTCGAGCGCGGCGACGGCGGCGCGGAGGCGCCGCGGCCCCCGCCAGTCGACGAGGCGGAGCCGGCCCTCCGTGACGGTGCCGGTCTTGTCGAGCAGGATGACCCCCGGGCGGGCGAGGCGCTCGAACGTGTCCGCGCCCTTCACGAGCACGCCGCGCCGGGCGGAACGCCCGAGGGCGACGGTCATGACGAGCGGCGTCGCGAGCCCGAGCGCGCACGGGCAGGCGACGATGAGCAGCGCGACCGCGTGCTCGATCGCCTCCTCCGGGCGGATGAAGAGCCAGACGCCGGCGGTCGCGGTCGCGAGGGCGATGGTGGCGACGACGAACCACCCGGCGAGGCGGTCGGCCCGGCGGACGATCGGGCCCTTGCGGTCGGCCGACTCGGCGACGAGCTTCATGAGCCGCCCGATGCGGGCGTCTTCGCCGCAGGCGGTGACGCGGACGCGTACGTCCGAGCCGAGGTTCGTCGAGCCCGCGGCGACGGCGTCGCCCGGGCCGGCCTCGACCGGCCGGGACTCGCCCGTGAGCAGGGCCGCGTCGATCTGCGTCGCGCCGTGCGTGATGACGCCGTCGACCGGGAACGTCTCCCCGGGGAGCACCTCGACCGTCTGGCCGACGGCGACCGCCTCGATGGGCACGCGCCGCGGGGGGGAGCCGTCGTCGGGCACGAGCGAGGCCGAACTCGGCGTGAGCGTGAAGAGCAGCTCGACGCTGCTGGAGGCCCGCCGCTGCTGCACGTGCTGGACGTACCTGCCGACGAGCAGCAGGAAGACCAGCATCGTGAGGCCCTCGAAGTAGACCTCCCCGACGCCGCGCAGGGTGTTGGCGACGCCCCAGGCGAGCCCGCCGGCGAGGGCGACGGCGATCGGCAGATCGAGGCTGGGCGCCCGCGCCCGGAGCCCCGCGACGGCCCCCTTGAAGAAGACGCGCCCCGGCCACGCGATCGCGAGCATGGCGAGCCCCATCGAGAGCCAGCGGAAGAGGGTGCGGAACTCCTCGGACATCCCGTTGAACGCCCCGCCGTAGAGGGCGAAGGCGTAGAGCATCGCGTTGCCCGCGCAGGAGCCCGCGACGGCGAGGTTGATGAGCGCACGGCGGTCGGCCCGCGTCTTGGCACGCTCCGCGGCCTCGCCCTTCGGCGGGTGCGGCGGGTAGCCGAGCGAGTCGAGCGTCCGCGCGATCTCCGAGAGCCGCACGCTCGCCGCGTCCCAGACGACCTCCACCACCGCGCGGCGGAGGCTCAGCCGCGCCGAGACGACGCCCGGGAGGAGCCTGGGCAGACGCTCGACGAGCCAGACGCACGCCGCGCAGTGCACGCCCTCGAGCAGGAACTCGGTCGCGGCCACGCCGCCGTCCGTGCGCACGAACAGACGCTGGTAGGCCTCGTCGTCGAACTCCTCGTACCGCGCCCCGGTCGTCCGGGCCGGGCGTGCGGCCGTGCTGAGGCTCTCGCGGACGCGGTAGTAGCTCTCGAGCCCGCAGCTGTTCAGAACGCTGTAGACGCTCGCGCACCCCTGGCAGCAGAACTGCTCGCGCTCACCCGGGCGGACGAGCCCCGGCGGCACCGGGAGCCCGCAGTGCGAGCACTTCGTGTCGACGCCAGCGGCGGCCGTCGGCTGGGCGGCCGCCGCGA
>CAYMFP010000146.1:0-7932 GCA_964389385.1 uncultured Phycisphaeraceae bacterium
ACTCTGTCCCCGAACACCCGTCAACCATGTCCTCGGGCGCAACAGTGGGGTGGGGTCAGAAGAGGAAGCGGACGCCGGCGATGAGGCCCCAGTCGAGTTCGGGGCGTTCGTCGACGTCCTGCCAGACGGGGACCGTGAGGCCGAGTTCGGCGGCGAACTTGCGGGCCTCGTAGAGGATGCCGGGCGTCAGGAAGAGCTGGTGCTGCCCGTCGGTCTCGAAGCGGTAGCTCAGCTCGGCCGTGGCGTACCAGGAGGCCTTGGTGTCGCTGGCGTACGCGGCGGGGCTGAGGCGGTAGAGGTAGGCCGCGTCGAGGCGGAGTTCGTCGGCGAGGCGCTGGCCGCTCTCGAGGGGGTGCTCGGCCGCGCCGGTGGTGAACTTCCAGGCGCCGGAGAGGCCGAGCCCGTGGCGCCCGAGGATGAGGAGGAAGGCGGCGCCGACCTCGGGGTCCCAGGAGTCGCTGCCGAGATCGTCGGTGGCGGTGGGCGCCTCGATGCCGGCGAAGAGGCTCAGGCGCGCGGTGTCCACGGGCCCGAGGTCCTTCTGCCAGACGCGGTGCTTGAGCCGCAGGCTGGCGTCGCCGAGGCCGAAGTCCTCCCGGTCGTCGATGCCGGGGGGCGCGGTGCGGTCGACCTCCTCGTACCGGACCGGGATGTTCGCCTGGAGGGAGAGGCGGCCGGTGATGCCGAGGGTGATCGAGGTGTCGACGACCCAGAGGCTGGCGTCGTCGGCGTCGGCCGGGAAATCCGAGAACTCGGCGTAGCGGGACTGGACGCGGAGGACGACGTGCCCCGCGGCCGGCTGCGTGGGGGCGACGGTGAGCAGGGCTTCCTGCGCCGCGGCCGGCGCGGCGACGGCGGCCGCCGCCGCGAGCGCGGCGACGACGGGGGTGGGTCTGTGCATGTCGGGGCTCCGTGCGCTCGGAACAGGAACGGGATCAGTGGGCGCGGAGCCCGCGGAAGGTGAAGCCGGCGCGTTCCACGGCCTTGGCGATCTGGGCGGGGGCGGGCTTCTGCTTGCCGAAGACCAGGGCGATCTCGCCGGTGCTCAGGTCGAGGTCGGCGCTGAGCACGCCGGGGACCTCGCGGAGGGCGAGTTCGGCGTTGGTGGCGCACTTGGGGCAGGAGAGCCCGCTGACGAGGACGGTCGCCCCGGCGCCGGCGAGGGGCTCGGTGGCGGCGACGGCGGCGTCGCGGTCGAGGGTGGCGGAGGTGGCCGCGGCCTGCGAGGGTGCGGCGGCGAGGGCCGGCGCGGGGGCGGCGCTCGCGTCGTGGTGGCGGGCGGTCCGGTCGGGGGTGGCATTGCAGGCGGCGAGCAGACCGATCGCGGCGGCGACGGCGGCCGCGGAGATGACGCGGGTGAACACGGCGTGGTTCCTCTGGTTGTGGCGTGGGCCTCGCCGGCGGAGCGCCGGGGGCGTGTGGTCTGGGCGAACGTGGAGGCCCCGCGGCGGAGCGGCCGCGGAGAACGGAGCGCGCGCACGGAGGGCGCGGACGCGCTCGGCTATGTTCGCCAGACGCAGAGGAGGGCCTGGGGGCGGACGCGCGGAGCGCGGGGCGCCCCGAGGTCCGGGGCCGTGAAGCCCGCGGCCGGGGAGGCCGGGGGAGTCGGAAGCCCGATCTCGTCGGCGGGGAGGAAGGCTTCGAGGTGGGTCGGGAGGACGACCGGATCGGCCGGCTCGGGGTCGGGCGCGTCGTTCGGGGCCGCGCAGGGGCAGACGCCGGCGCAGCAGCAGGCGGCGCCGCACGGGTCCGCGGGCCGGGGCATCCCGGCGGCGCACGCGGCCGCGGCATCGCCGAGCCCCCGGAGGCCGGGGAGCAGCAGCGTCAGGATGAGCAGCGCGCGTGCGAGCATGGGGACGTCCCGAGTGTACGAGGAACGTCCGGGGGCGGGTCGGGTATTCCCGACGCGTCGGGCGGGGGGAAATGAAACGAGCGGCGACGCCTTCGCGTCACCGCCCGGAGGGAGAAAGAGAGATGCCTGGGCGTCCGTCGCGTGTGCGTGTGCGCGGCCGGACGCGTGTGTGGTCGGATCAGCCGAGGGTGCTCTCGGCCTCGGCGTAGACCTCGGGGAGGCGTTCGCGGAGGCGTGCGAGCTGCTCGGAGGAGAGCTGTACGGCGTCGAGCAGGTCGTGCCCGATCGCGGTGTCGAGGAGGTCGAGGCGGAAGCCGGTGGCGTGCTCGGCCGCGAGGCGGTCGGCGATGGCGACGATCGCGACGAGGGTGCGGCTCTCGGCGGCGACCTCGAGGGGGCGGTGGTGCCAGCCGGTGACGCGGGCGAAGCTCTTGGGGAACTTCCACTTCTCGCAGAGGGCCTGGCCGAAGTCCTGGTGGTTGGCGCCGAAGACCTCGGCCTCGACCTCGAGCATGTCGCCGGCCGGGGGCTGCCCCGGCCCGGCGGAGACGCGCTCGACGACGTCGATGAGGCCGGCGCGGTCGTACTGCATCTCGACCATGACGCCGATGTCGTGGATGAGCCCGCCGAGGAAGGCCTCGTCCGAGAAGCCGAGGCGGAGGGTGTCGGCGATGAGCTTGGCGCCGGCGGCGGTGGCGTTGGAGTGGACCCAGAGTTCCCGGGCCGAGAACGAGGGCGTGAGTTCGCCGCCGCGGAAGAGCTTGGCGAGGCTGGCGGCGATGGCGATGTTCTTGACGGCGTTGAGCCCGAGCATCACGATCGCGCGGTTGATCGAGCCGATCTGGCCGGGCAGCCCGTAGAAGGAGGAGTTGACCACCTTCAGGATGCGCGAGCAGAGGGCGGGGTCGTTGTTGATGACCTTGTGCAGGTCCTGTGCGGTGCTGCGCGGGTCCTCGACGAGATCGATGATCTTCATCGTGATCTCGGGGAGGGTGGCGATGTGGCTGATCTCGCGGATCGCCGCCGCCACGACCTGCTCGCGCTGCTCGTCGGTGATGGGCATGGGGGCTCCTCTGTCGTCCCTTCTCGCCGAGCATCGGCGATTCCCGGGCCCGACTTTGCCGCCTCCTCGGATCGCCCGTGCGGGCGCATCCCGAACCGGGCCGCCGACGCCGCCCGCACGGGCCGGAACCGGGGGTGCGCCCGTTTGCGAACAGGGAATTCACCCGATCGCACCGGGGATGACGCCCAATCCGGTACAGGTAGTTGCGTGGCGAGCCGACAACATCCGGCATCCCGGCGTGTCCGGAGAAGCCGGTTTCATGCTCCGCTTCACCCAGCACATGCTGATCGCCGCGGCGCTCGTCGCCCTGGTGCCGCTCCTGGCCGGCGTGGCCCTCCTGATGCGTGTCGAGCGTCTGGCCCTGGGGTACACGGAGCGGGAACTCGTCGGGGCGGCCCGGGCGGCCGGGGAGTCGGTCATCGCCCTGCTCGACCACCGCATGGGCGAGTGGCGGGCCCTGGCGGGCACCCCGGAGTGGCGGGACGCCCTCCGCAGCTCGAACGCCCGCCCGGGGCGGGACCAGGAGATCGCCCGCTTCGAGCAGGCCTGGTGGGAGGGGGACACCACGGCCGGCGTGGACGAGAAGCTCTCGACCAGGCTCCGGTCGGAGCTGCGCGGGCTGCAGGGGCTGCGCCGCCGCCGGCTGTACGGCGAGGTCGGGATCGCCGACGCCCGGGGGGGCTGGATCGCCGTGGCCGGGGAGCCGAGCGACTACGACCAGTCGGACGAGGACTGGTGGCGCATCGCCATGTCGGGCGAGACGTACGTCGGGCCGGTCCGGCACGACGAGAGTTCGGGCACGGTCGGCGTGCTCGTGGCGGCGGCGGTGCAGGAGCGCGACGGGACGCCGATCGGCGTGGTGGGCGCCCAGCTGGATGCGGACGAGATCGCCCGCGTGCTCGAGGCCCGGCGCTCCGAGGTGGTGACGCGCTACCTGCTGATCGACCAGGACGGGCGGCTCATCATCGACACGGCCCGCGAGCTGCGGATCGGGTCGGTCGCGCCGGACTTCGACGCCCTCCCTCCCCAGGCGTGCCAGATCGTCGAGCTGCCGCTCACGGGGTGGCGCGTGGTGGCGCTGCCCGAGTCCTCCCGCGCCGCGGCGGCCGCGTGGGGGCTGCGGGAGGAACTCGGCGGGGCGATCGTGGGCTCGCTGCTGCTGTCGGGGCTGGTGGGGATCGTCGTGACGCGCCCGCTGCGCCGGCGGCTGTGGCGGATGCGGGCGTGGGCGTCGGACGTGGCGGCCGGGCTCGACCCGGGCCCGCTGGACGAGCGTGGCGACGACGAGCTGGCCGAGTTCGCGCGGCGGTTCGAGCAGGCGGCGCGGCAGCTCCGCCGGGCGACGGAGGCCGCGCACGCGGCGGCCCGCTCGAAAAGCGCGTTCCTCGCCTCGGTGAGCCACGAGATGCGGACGCCGCTGACGGCGGTGATGGGCTACGCCGACCTGCTGCGGGAGTGCCGGGACCCGGCGACCGTGCGCGAGCACGCCGAGGCCGTGGACCGCCACGCCCGGAGCCTGCTGAGGATGATCGACGAGGCGTTGGAGATCGGGCGGCAGGGGGCGGCGAGCCCGTCGGGGCCGGCGGGCGCGGCCGACCCGTTCGCGGTGGCGGTGGAGGCGTCGCGCGAGGTGCACGTGCACCCCGGGGTGCGGCTGGAGGTGGTGGCGGAGACGCCGCTGCCGCCGCGGGCGCCGCTGGACTCGGCGCGGGTGCGGCGCGTGCTGCTGCACCTGCTGGAGAACGCGTCGCGGTTCACCGAGCGGGGCTCGGTGGAGATCGCGGTCGCGCTCGAGCGGCGGGGCGCGGAGGGGCCGGAGCTGATCTTCGAGGTGCGGGACACCGGGCTGGGCATCGCGCCCGGGCAGCGGGCGGGGCTGTTCGGGGCGCCGGCGACGGACGAGGCGGCGTCGTGGCGTTCGGGCCCGGAGGCCGGGCTCGGGCTGGTCGTCGGGCGCGAGTGCGCCCGGGCGATGGGGGGCGAGCTGACGCTCGTGCGGTCGGCGCCGGGGCGGGGGTCGGTCTTCCGGCTCTCGGTGCCGCTGGCGGGCGGGGCGGAGGAGCCGGTCTGGCCGCAGACGCGGCGGGTGCGGACGAGCGGCGAGGAGGCCGAGCCCGCGGCGCGGGCGGAGACGCCGGCGCCGCCGGCCTCGGACGAGGCGGCCCCCGAGAAGCCCGACGCGCCGCTGGCCGGCGTGCGGGTGCTGATCGTGGAGGACGGCGTCGACAACCGACGGCTGATCGACTTCTTCCTCCGGCGGAGCGGGGCGGAGACGGCGCACGCGGAGGACGGACGCCAGGGGCTCGACGCGGTGCTGGCCGCCGTGCGGAGCGACCAGGCGTTCGGGCTCATCATCATGGACATGCAGATGCCGGTGATGGACGGGTACGAGGCGACGGCCCGCCTGCGGGAGGCCGGCGTGGCGACGCCGATCCTGGCCCTGACCGCGCACGCGATGGTGGGCGACCGCGAGCGCTGCCTCGCGGCCGGGTGCGACGACTACGCGACGAAGCCGATCGAGCGGGCCGCGCTGGTGCAGCAGTGCGTGCGTCTGGTCCGCGAGGCGGAGGCCGCGGCGCGGACCTCGCGCGCCGCGGCCTAGCTTCGAGAGTTGGCGCCGGGACGGCGGGCCGTCAGCCGAGGCGGTCGCCGGGGCGGACGCCGCCGCGCTCGTCCGGAGCGACGAGCGCGACGCCCCCCTCGGCGTAGACGCCGAGGGTGAGCACCTCGCTCTCGAAGCCGGCGATGCGGCGGGGCGGGAAGTTGACCACCGCGAGGACGAGCCGCCCGACGAGGCCATCCGGCTCGTACAGGTCCGTGATCTGGGCGCTCGACCGCTTCCGCCCGACCTCCGGCCCGCAGTCGAGGAGCAGGCGGTACGCGGGGCGGCGGGCGCCCTCGAGCGGCGCGGCCTCGAGCACGCGGGCGACGCGGATGTCCAGGCGCTGGAAGTCCTCGATCGTGGCCACGGCGGGTCCTCTCTCACGCCCCCTTGTCCGCGGGATCGGGCGTGGTTACGCTCGCGCGGGCCGCCCCGCCCCGTTCGGGCTTCGCGGCGAGGAGAGGCGAGGAGAGAAGATATGGGACCGATGCTCATGGCGGCGCTGGCCGGCGCGATCGCGACCGCGCCGGAGGCGGACCGGACGCCCGCGGCCGGGGCGCGCCCGGCGATCGTGGTCGGAGGCCGGGAACTCGGGCTGCGCCCGCTCCCGGCCGTGGCGGTGCTCCGGGAGACGCCGGGCGGCCGCCGGTGGGAACTCGTGCCGGCCGGGGAGGCGGAGCCTCGCGACCTCGCCCGCTCGCTGGGCGGGGCGGCGGCGTACGCGACGCCGGTCTTCGCCGACACGCTGGGCGGGCCGATGTACCCGCGGCCGGAGGTGCTGGTGGCGCCCGCGCCGGGGGCGGACCGGGGCGTTCTCGCGCGGTCGATCCGGCGGGCGGCGCCGGGGGCGGAGGTCGCGGCGGACGGGCCGGGCGGGCTGCTCCGCGTGCGCCCCCACCTGAAGCACGGGGAGGACGTGCTGCGGGCGGCGGCGGCGATCGCGGCCCTGCCGGGCGTGGGCGCGGCCGAGCCGGACATGGCGTTCACCGGGCGCGGGGCGCTCGTGCCGAACGACCCGCTGTTCATGTCCTCCTGGCACCTGATGAACACGTCGGCGCCGGGGATCGACCTGGACGTGGTCGGGGCGTGGGACCGGACGATGGGGTCCGCCGACGTCATCGTGGCGGTCTTCGACACGGGCGTGGACCTGGACCACCCGGACCTGGACCTCGCGCCCGGGATCGACACGACGTGGGAGGCGACCCTCGGCGGCGCGGGCGGGCCGATGAACCCGTGCGACCGGCACGGGACGCCCGTCGCCGGGATCGTGGCGGGGCTGGCGGACAACCTGCTCGGGGCCGCGGGCGTCGCGCCCGGGGTGCGGGCGGCGCCGATCCGCTTCGCGATCAGCGCGTCGAACTGCAGCGGGAGCTGGAGCAGCGGGACGACGGAGTTCCTCGCGGCGCTCGACTACGCGGAGGCGATCGGCGCCCGCGTCAGCGTGAACAGCAACTACTTCGGCTTCAGCTCGGGGCTGATCGCCGGCCGCTACGCCGATCTGCGCGACGGCGGCATGGTGCACTTCGCCTCGGCCGGGAACAACGCCGCGTTCGGCTCGACGTACCCCGCCTCGCTGGCGTCGGTGAACTCCGTCTCGGCGATCCAGTGGAACGGCGTGCGGGCCTCGTTCAGCAACTTCGGGCCGGACGTGGACTTCGCGGCCCCCGGCGTGTCGGTCCAGGCGACGGACGTCCGGGGCGCGAACGGGTACTCGGGCGGGGACTACACGGCCTTCAACGGAACGTCCGCGGCGGCGCCCGCGGCCGCCGGCGTCGCGGCGCTGATCGTCTCTTACCGCCCGGAGCTGACGGCCGCGGAGGTGGAGGACGTGATGCGGCAGACCGCGCTCGATCTCGGGGCGGGCGGTCGGGACGACCAGTACGGGCACGGGCTGCCGCACGCCGCGGCCGCGCTCGCGGCCCTCACCCCGCTCGGCGGGTGCCCGGCCGACATCGTGCCGGACGGTCAGGTGGACGTGAGCGACCTGCTCGGGTTCCTCGGCGCCTTCCGGGCGCAGGGCGATGCGGCGGACTTCGACGGCAGCGGGAGCGTGGACGTGAACGACCTGCTCGGGTTCCTCGGGGCGTTCCGGGCCGGCTGCTGACGGGCGGCGCTCAATCCGGCTTTCGCCCGGGCTCCTCGGCGTACGGGCGGATGCGCTCGCGCGCGTCGGGGTCGAGCGCGCCCGGGGCCTCCGGGTCGATCTCGGCGAGCATGCGGCGGTAGGTCTCGTAGCGCGCGGGGTGGATCCCGCCGCGTTCCACCCCCACGGCCTCTCGGACGGCGCAGCCGGGCTCGTGCGTGTGCGTGCAGTCGTTGAAGCGGCAGCCCCGGCGGAGGGCGCGGAACTCGGGGAACGCGTCGCGCAGCTCGGCCGGGGTCATCGACTCGAGGGCGAAGGAGCGGATCCCGGGC